>CAZCIJ010000050.1:0-13550 GCA_964498265.1 uncultured Gaiellales bacterium
GGAATAGGGTGATGATCCTGGCGAGCGAAAAGCAAGCGATGCAAGGACGCAGGGAACGCCAATATGCAGGTCATATGGGCGCGACTGAGGACGCGGCAGCGCGCAGCTTTGAAGCCGCCAGGGCGCACCGTATTCCCCGGACACGGCACTAGCCACACAGCCAGCGATTCCCGGCCCCAAGACCGGACCGGACGGAGATCCTGGAAGCTGGCGAGCGGATTTCCCGCGGCCCTGCCCGGGCCGGCCAGACGGGAATCTCAGGACGCCTCACGCGCGCCGACACCGCTGCATCGGGACTCCTCGCGGGGCACCTCCAGTCCCACTCCTTCCTGTCGGAACCGTTTCGACCTTCACAAGCGAGTCGGCACCGGTCAAAGCGAGCTCGGCGGAGAGGGACGGTTCGATCGGGGACGCCTGGTTCGCGCCTTCGCCCGAACGGGGGCGGGCGCGCGGCTCTAGATTGCAGTCGGTGCCCAACGCGGCCGCGTTCTTCGATCTCGACCGGACCTTCATCCGCGGGTCGAGCGTCTTCGCGCTGGCAGGACGATTCCGGGAGCGAGGCGTGATCGACCGCGGAACGGCGATGCGCGCCACGCTTCAGCAGGTCGCGTTCACAGCTCGAGGAATGAAGCTCGAGGGGGTGCGAGTCGCAACCGCCAGGGGGATGAGCACGCTGCGGGGGTTCACGCCCGAGGACGTGCGGCTGCTCGTTGCCGGGTCGTTCGAGACGGTGCTCCTCCCGCGGGTGTACCGCCGTGCGCTCGAGCGCGCATGGGAGCATCAGCGGGCGGGTGAGCCCGTCTACCTCGTCACGACATCGTTGGCGGAGATCGTCGACGAGATGGCGAGCGCGCTCGGGCTCGCAGGGGGGCTCGGCTCCCGCTGCGAGGTCGTCGGCGGCCGCTACACCGGCGTGCCGGAGCGAATTCTCGTCGGCCGCGAGAAGGCCCGAGCGATCCGGAAGCTCGCCGCCGAGCAGCTGATCGACCTCGCCCGCTCGACGGCGTACTCGGACGGCGCGACAGACGAGCCGCTGCTCTCTGCCGTCGGCTCCGCGATCGTCGTCAATCCCGACCGCGCGATGCGAAAGATCGCGCTTGCCCGCTCCTGGCCGACGATGCGTTTCCGCCACACGCTCGGGGACGCTCGTCATGCGGGAGGACGGCCGACGGCCCCGACGCCCTCGCGGTGAGGGTCGGAGTTCCCGGCGTTCCACGCGGCCTGACGTCAGGAGGCGGGCGCGCCGGCGTGGTTGCCCGCCGGAAGCGGCTTGCCCGCGCGCCGTTCCCAGTGGATCACCGCCTCGGTGTGGTCGGCGTGCTCCTCGCCGAGGTCGTCGAGCGCGGCCGCAAGCTGGTCGCGAAGGTGCGCAGGAAGGCCGGTCGCGAACTGGACCGACTCGGCGAGCTCGCTGCAGATACCGAGGTCCTTCACGAGCAGAGCAAGCTGGAATCCGGACGCGTACCGGCGCGAAAGCGCCTCGTCCGCCATCACGTACGCGGTGCTGAAGTTGCGAGCAGTGCCGAGGTTGAACGCGTCCAGCATCGTCCGCGGATCGAGCCCGTAGCGGTTGCCGATCATCAACGCGTCGAAGGTCGCCACCAGCCCGGCCGCGGCGACGAAGTTGTTTAGCGTCTTCATCGCGTGCCCGCTTCCGAGCGGACCGGCTCGAAACACGTTCTCCGCCATCGCCGACAGGATCGGAAGCACACGCTCGAGCGCTGCCTCGTCGTCACATCCGACCATCAGCGTCAGCCGTTCGTTGCCCGGCTGCGGCCGCGTGACCGGCGCATCCACGAGCACGATCCGAAGCTCCGCCAGCTCGGCGCCGAGCTCGCGCGTCCCGAGCGGATCCGAGCTGCTCGTGTCAATCACGACCGATCCCGGCCGCAGACGGCTCGCGAGCCCGCCGCCCGTCTCGAGCAGAACCTCGCGCACGACCTGCCCGTTCGGGAGCATCGTCAGCACCACGTCGGCGCGGGCGAGCGTCGCGAGATCGGTGGCCGGCGTGCAGCCGTTCTCCTCGGCGAACCGATGCACGCGCTCCGCGTCGAGATCGTGCGCGACGACCGTGTAGCCCGCCCTCGCGAGAAGCGCCGCCATCGGCCACCCCGCATGACCAAGCCCGACGTAGCCGATCGTCAGATCCTCCCGCGCGTTCGAAACCCCCTCGACGTTCATCCCACAGCTCCTTGGTCGCGAGTTGCGCCCTCCGAACGAGAGCGCCCGGCTCCACATCATTGACGGACACGGACAGGCTGCGCATGCGGCTCCCCGGCGCGGGCTGGACGCAGTGGCCCTGGGCGCAGCAGCGCCGTGCCGACCCAGTCAGGTGCGTCGGCGACAGCGTCGTCGACTGGCGCGTGACCGAGCGCAGAGGCTCGGCTCACGGCAGACGGAGGGCGAGCCGGAGCGTGCCGTCAGGCTCCGTCGACGAGCTCGATGAACGCCCACGTCTGCCCCTCGGCGAGACCGGCGAGCTCGCGTCCGCACGCCTGGATCACGGGCGGCCCCGAGGTCATGTGCTGCGTGCCCGCATGCAGGTCGCGCAGGAACCGCTGCAGCGTGCCCGCGCGCAACGCTGAGGTGCCGGCCGCCTTGTAGACGAACAGGCAGACGTCGTTCACCGTCCAGGTCGCGTGCGTGAGAGCGCCGCGAAGCAGGGTGTGCTGACGGACCGAGAGGCTGTCGCCACGATCGACGGTCTCCTTGACGTCGTTCCACGTCTCGTAGACGAGCGCGCGCGCGGCGCGGAAGCTCAGCTCCGCGTTCGCGAGCTGCTCCTGGAAGCTGTCGGTGTCGGCGATCGCGCCGGGACGGCCGCTCTTGCTCTGGGCGAGGGCGATGAGCTCGTCGAGCATCCGGCGCCCGACCCCGAGCGCCCATCCCGAGTGGCCGATCACGGCGAGCCCGACGATCCCGATCGTGTACAGCCTGCCGCCGCGCTTGGGCGTCTCGGTCCTCGCAGGGTGGGTGAATGCCTCTGGCACGAAGACCGAGTCGATCGTGTAGTCGATGCTCCCCGTCGCGCGGAGCCCGAGCACGTCCCAGTTCTCGATGAGCGTCGCCTGCTCGACCGGCAGCACGAAGATCCGCAGCTCGCCGGTTCCCTCGATCGCTGCGAGCGTGTGGATGTAGCTCGAGTGCTTGATGCCCGAAGCGAAGGCCCACGCGCCGCTCAGCGCGAACCCCCCGTCCTGCGGGACGGCCGTGCCCGGCCGCGTCCCCTGCCCGGCAATCACGGGGAACCGGTCGCCGGCGAAGAGCTGCTCGACCGCGTCGTCGTCCAGGAACGCACCGCCGCTCCCGGTCGCCAGCGCCGTCGCCATCAGCACCCATGCGGTAGACGGGTCACCGTACGCGAGGTTCTCGATCACCTCGACCGACGACACGGGATCGAGCTCGAACCCGCCCAGCGGACGAGGAACCCACACGCCGAACAGCCCCTCGCGATGGAGCGCCTCGACGACCTCCTCGGTCAGCACGCCCGTGTCGTCGCCCGCCTGCGCGTGCTGGTCCAGGAGCGGCGCAAGCGACGCCGCACGCTGGGGCAGCGTCGAGGCCGTCGCCGTTCGCTCCGCGACGCTCGTCATACCGTCCTCCTTCGACTCCTCGTCATACGTAGCAAGACTCTAGACGATTGATTCCGAATGGCTCGCGCGCGCCCGCGACTGGCGGCCTTCACCCGCCCCAGAGCCGCCTCGTCGCCAGCCTCGCGCCCTCGCCCAGCGTGTTGAGCTTGGCCCACGCAACCTGCGGGTGAACGCGACCGCCGAGCCCGCAGTCGGTTCCCGCGACGACGTTCTCGCGACCGACGAGACGCGCGAATCTCTCGATGCGATCCGCCACGAGCTCGGGGTGCTCGATGACGTTGGTCGCGTGACTCACGACCCCGGGAGCCAACACCTTGCCCTCCGGAAGCTCGACGTCCTCCCAAACCCTCCACTCGTGCTCGTGACGGACGTTGCCGGCCTCGAACGAGTAGCTGCCCGTGTTGATCGCGAGGAGCATGTCGACGAGGTCCCGCATCTCGATGTCCGTCGTGTGCGGCCCGTGCCAGCTGCCCCAGCAGCAGTGGAAGCGCGTGAGCTCCTCAGGGATTCCGCGCAGCGCGTGGTTGAGCGCCTCGACGCGCACCATCGTGAACCGCTTGTACTCCTCGAGCGAGGGCGCCGGATCGAATTGGTCCCAGTTCTCGGCGAACGAGGGCTCGTCGATCTGCACCATGAGGCCCGCGTTCGTGATCGCCAGGTATTCCTCGCGCATCGCCTCGGCGCACGTCCAGACGAACTCCTCGTCCGTCTCGTAGAACGTGTTGCCGATGCGCGACGCGCTGCCGGGTCCGATGGAGCAGAGGAAGCCGGTGTCGGCTCCGGCGGCCTGCAGACCTGCCTTGAGGTTCTCGATGTCGCGCTCGATCTCAGCCTGGCCCGTGTACCGAAGAGGCGCGGTGCAGACCGGAAGCGCCATGCCGAGCTCGGGCTCCTCCTTGCTCGACTTCGCCGTGGCGGCAAGACCAGCGTCGGGGTCGCCGTACGCCTCCGCGAAGATGTTCCAGTCTCTGCGCTGATAGAACTGGCCGAGGCGGATCGTGCCCGCCGGCTCGGCCACGGGCACGTTGGACATGTCGGTCCACGAGCCGAGACCGCTCAGGCGCGAGAAAGAGTAGTGCCACCAGGCGCCGTAGTCCACCTTCGCCCCCATCGCATGGCCGTACTCGCCGTCGTTCGGAATGTCGACGCCGGCCTCGACTTGCCGCCGGACGACCTCGATGGTGGCCTCGCGCAGCCTTCGCTGGTACTCGTCCTCGTCGTAGGGCTCGCCGTCGATCCGTCTCCGATTCAGCTCGACGAGGTCGTCGGGACGCGGAAGGCTCCCTGCGTGACTCGTCCGTATCCGACCCGTGCTCTGGCTCACCTGCCCCCTCCTGCTCTCGCGGAACCGGTCGTGAAGCCTAGCGACCGTCTCCCGGACCGCAGCGCGGCAGCTCGTCTCAGACTTGGGGCCTGGCCTCGCTCAGACGGCCGTCTGCCGCTACGGCGTCGGCCAGCGCGGCAAGCGCCCGGCCAAGCCGCGCAGCGGCCTCCTCGAGACGCGCATCGATCGCTGCGCCGGGCGCAGCCGAGGGCCGGCTCGAGCCGTAGAGGGCCGGCGGGACGACGTAGGCCCCGAAGAAGCGCAGAAGGAGCGCGGCGAGAGGATCGAGCCCGAGGAAGTGGTGATCGGACGCGCCGGTCGCCACGACGGCGACGGGCTTGGCCCGCAGGGCGCTCGAGAACCCTTCCTCGGGGCCGCCTCGATGCAGCCGGTCGAGGAACTCCTTGAGGACCCCCGTATACGTCGCGCGGTACATCGGCGTCGCGAGCACGACCGCATCCGCCCGGGCAACGCGCCGGAACGACTCGTCGAGCTGCGTCACGTCGAGCGGGCCGTGCCCGAGGTGGATGCGCCCCACGCTCGTACCGGTCTCGGCGGCAGGCTGCAGGACCCGTCCGACGAGCTCGTCGGTATGACCGCCCGAGCTGGAAGCGACGACGGCGGTGAGTTGAAGGGGCCTCGATCCAGCCATCACCGGACCCTACCGCTCGCCGACGCGGAGCTGTGCGGCCGTGCCACGCGTCGATACACGACAGACTTCGGTGCGATGCGCCCCTCCGTCCGCCGCGGGCTCCTGCCTGCTCGATACCGAAACGGCATCCGGGTCGCCGTCGCCGGTAGCGCTGCCCCCTACGGGTTCACGCTGACCATCTGGACCTCCGGCGCGATCCTCGCCCACGCCGGCGGGCTGCCGACGGCCCTCGACGGGCTCCTGTTCATGCTCGGCGCGGTGTGCGGATTCGCGACCGTCGGAGCCCTGGCCTACGGCAGCGTGCGCCGACCGGTGACGACGGTCGTCGTCGTGTTCTCGCTCTGGCGGAGCTTCCACGTCCTCTCGGTGGCGGGGGCGATCGGAGTCGCTTCGCTCGTCGCCCATCTCCTCGACGGGCTTGCCTCGTGGGCCGTCGGCGGGCTCGCTGCGACGGCCGTCTACCTCCTCGGCGTCGGCATTCACCTCGCTCATGAGTCCCCGCCTCCCGGCGAGGCTCCTGAGTGACGGGCTCTCATACTCGCCCTTCGGAGCAGCCCGTTCCCAACGCCGGAGGAGACATGTCCTGGAAGATCACGGCCGACAAGTGGTTGCCGAACCACTTCCGGCGCTCGCGGGCCGCCTGAGGCGAAAGGGCAGCGCTATGGCCGCCTCGGACGACTCGCACGTTCGCGACCTCGTCTTTCCCGCTGCTCGATGCCCTCTTCGGGAGACGCTCCCGCAGGTTCGGCCTCGGGATGACGATCCCGGACGGACCGCTCGGCCACAGCTCCGCCTACGAGCCCGAGCCTCTCTCGGACGAAGAGCGATGGCTGCTGATCCTCGCAGGCGTCGGGATCAGCGGCTGGAGCTTCGCCATCCCCTATACGACATCCGGCGAGCGCGATACCGCCTGTAACTACGCGAACCGCCTCATCGGACGCAGCTTCCCGTCCGGAGCCGGAGCGCATTCGTCCGAGCTGCTGATCACCGACGACCGCGGCTCGCACATGACGCAGTTCCGGGACCTCGACGCCAAGCGCCTGGCCGAGTACGGGCAGGTCTCCGACCTCCCGCGGCTCCAGGAGCTGCTCGCCCCTCACCTCGTGACCGTCGCCGAGGGTCGCGTCGAGATCCCCGCCGAGCCTCCGCACCTGGTCGGTCACAACCCCTTGACCGCGAACAAGCCCGGTACGACGCTGTTCGTCCCCGTCGTCGACACGACTCAGCACGAGCTCACCTTGCTCTACATCCTCTCGGGCGAGGGCTACCTGTTCCGAGACCACCGCAGCGGGCGCGCCCTCGGCGACCCCGGACCCCTGTTCGAGCTCGGGGCGCTGGACGAGACCATGAGCTTCCCGCTCGAGGAGCTCGAGCGGCTGCTCTTCGGAAGCGTTACCGGCGAGGCGACGATGATGGCGTACAACGTCACGCTCCTCATGCAGGCGATCGGCCTCGGCGGCTGGACCTACGGCGGCATCAACGCGCACACGATTCTCCGTGCATTCGCCTCCGACGGCCTGCCGGGCTTCGGCTTTCCCTACGAGACGGACCCCCGCTGGCCGGCCCCGAACCCGGTCGGGCTCGACGGGCTGCTCGAGCCGTTCGCGCCGCCGTACACGCGCGATCTGCGCCAGGCGGCGCAGCTGTTCGCGACCCGCAAGTTCGGCCACGGGGGGACGCACGACCCCGCCACCCCCGGCCCTGGCGCGACAGCCCAGGATTCAAGGCCGCAGCCGAGCCTTACGCGCCCGAGCTCATCGTCTACGTCGGCTCGGTCGCCCAGGACGTGTACGACAGCTATGGCAAGTCTCCAGGAGCGGTTCCGACGATCTGGGCCGGGATCTACGCCCAAGCGCACCACGCCGATCTCGACTTCTACGACCGTTTCTACGAGCACGGCGCGACGCTCGAGACGCACCGCCGCCACTTCGAGCGCTGGCACGGGGGCGCTTCCCCCTCCCTGCGCCGGACGGCCGAGCAGACCGCTGCGCCGTAGCTCCGCCGATCGAGGCGCCGCGGCTCGCCCGGCGCCTCGATCGGTCGGCCGGTCGTCGCCTGTCGACGTCGGTGTCCATTTCCTCCGCGGCCGTTCGTCTTCGAGGCGACAATCGGCAGGAGGAAGCCATGAAGTACATGCTCCTGCTTCATCAAGGCGACGCACCGAGGCCGTACGCGCCGGAGGCGTGTGAACGTCTGTTGCGTCTCGTCCGCGCGAAGCGCAAGATCCGAGCCGCAGGGATCCCGTTTCGCGTGCCGCCGCCTCATCTGCTCCCCGACCGCCTTGCCGCGGCGCTCGCGGCCGTCGACCTGATACACCGTGCAGGCGGCGATCGCGGCCGTGCACGCCGACGAGCCCCAGGACTTGCCACGCTCGGCCTCCTCTGCGTCGGGAGCTGCTTGCGCATCTCTCAGGCCCGATCCCGTGGATGATCGAGACGGCGCCCGCGCTCACGGCGGACGCACCGCCGTGACCCGGCTCGGGCGGCCCCCAGCTCGGTGGCTGAAAGAGCTCGCGCGGCTGCCGCTTCTTCTCTACGAGCTGCGGCTCGGCCGCCTGCTCGGCCACCGCTTCCTCGTCGTCGTCCACCGCGGCCGGCGCACCGGACGGCTCTATCGCACCGTCGTCGAGGTCGTCCGCTGGGACCCGGCCGGCGGGGAGGCGGTCGTCGTCTCAGCCTGGGGCGAGCAGGCGAGCTGGCTGCGGAACCTGCGCGAAGCCCCGGCGGCCGAGATCTGGCTGGCAGGCGAGCGCTTCGTCCCGGAGCAGCGCTTCCTCGACCTCGACGAGCGCGTCGAGGTTTTGCGCTCGTACCAGCTCGAGCATCCGCGCGCGGCGGGAACGCTCGGCCCGCTCCTCGGGCTCGGCAGCGGTCCCGACGCGCTCGCGTCCGCCGCCGATCGGCTGCCGATGGTGGCGTTCCGCGCGCCCGCCGAGCACCTTCCTGCGGGCCGACGCTACCTCACCGCACAGGAGGCGCGACGTGTCTACGATCGCATCGGCCGCTTCCAGGACCTCCAGTCGCTCTACGAGCACCGGGCAACCAGCGCGCTGCTCGCCCACGCCGACTTCGAGCACGCACGAGCGGTCTTCGAGCTCGGTTACGGCACGGGCGCCTTCGCCGAGCGCGTGCTCGAGGAGCACCTCGCCACCGAGAGCCGCTACGTCGGCACCGACGTCAGCCCCCGCATGCACGAGCTCGCCCGGCGCCGGCCCCACCGCCACAGTGGCCGTGTCGCCTTGCATCTCAGCGACGGCTCGCTCCAGCTCCCCTTCCAGAGCGCCACCTTCGACCGCTTCGTCGCCAACTACGTCCTCGATCTCCTCAGCCCAGACGACATCAGCCTCGCCTTGCACGAGGCGCAGCGCCTGCTCACGCACGACGGGCTGCTCTGCCTCTCCAGCCTCACGTCCGGTTCAACCGCACCGGGGCGGCTGGTGTCGGCCCTGTGGCAGGCGGTCTGGTCCGCTCACCCCGAGCTCGTCGGCGGCTGCCGCCCGATCCAGCTCACCGACCACCTCGATCCACACATCTGGACACTCCGCTACCACGCGATCGTCACGACATTCGGCGTCAGCTCGGAGATCGTCGTCGCTGGTAAGGCGAGGGCAAGGCCCCCCCCGGGCTCGTCAGGAGGGCGTCGGACACTCCCCTCGTCAGCTGCGCCGGGAGACGACGAACGACTCGTCGTTGAACCACAGGCCGTCGTACTTCAGGAGCACTTCCTGTGTCGCCTGGAGGTAGGAGCCGTCGTGAACGACAGGGTCGAGCCGCTCGTCCTCGATCTGGTTGACGTAGATGGCCGAGTTCCAGGCGGCGAACAGCGTCGAGGTGCCGATCCGGTCGCCGATCTCTGAGGGCAGGGTGTGCATCTGGTAGCGGAAGAGGGCCTCCTCGTCGCCGGGGGGCGTGAGGTCGAAGCTGTCGGCCTCGCGACCGAGCTCCTCGCTCAGCGCCTTCAGGAGCTCGTGGCGGCCGACCTGGAAGGGGTTCTCGTCGGGCCACAGCTTCTGCACGATCTCAAGCGAGGGATCCTGTCCGTAGGACTGGATGACGAGCAATCGACCGCGTGGCGCGAGGCTCCGCGCGAGCGGGGCGAGGATCTTCTGGGCCTTGAACGTCGCCGGCATGCGCGCGCGCCAGGGCTGGGACGCGAGCACGAAGTCGTAGACGCCCGTCGCGCGTCCGGGCTTGGGGATGGCGCCGTCGAGCAGGAACTCGTGGTCGAGGCGGTACATGACGAGCACCGAGGGACGCACGTAGGTGGGGTTTCCCGTCTTGGGGCTCGGCGTCGTCTGCCAGCCGTACGCGAGCGTGGGCCCCAGGGCCTCGATCTGCTCGCCGAACTCGTACGACGACTTGCCCGCCAGGCGCACGACCTGCCAGTTCAGCGCATGCGCGATCTCCGGGTCGCCCGGAGCCAGCTTCGGCGCGTCGACGTAGCTCAAGTTCGTGACCACGAGCACCGTGTGCGGATGCTCGTAGAAGCGGTCGGGCATCTTCTCGAGGCCGAGCCGGATGTCCTCGAGGCTGATCTCCTTCGCGACCGCGACCAGCGGCACCGTGGGGAAGTGACGGTGCACGCTCCGCATGAGGCGCGCCAGCACCGTCGCGTCCCCCATCCCGGCGTCGAAGACCCGCAGCGCAGGCGGCGTCGGCTGCACGCGCGC
Organism: uncultured Gaiellales bacterium; assembly: GCA_964498265.1. Taxonomy (GTDB): domain Bacteria; phylum Actinomycetota; class Thermoleophilia; order Gaiellales; family Gaiellaceae; genus CAZCIJ01. The sequence continues at coordinate 10,239 of CAZCIJ010000050.1, forward strand.
CAGCTCCTGCGCCGCCCGCACGGCGACCATCGCCTTCTCGTTCGTCGTGTTCACGAACGCCAGGTACTTCTGGCGGTTGTCGTAGAAGCGAAACGGCGCCGCCCTGTCCGGTTGCGGCTGCTCGGCGGCCGGCTCCCGGCTCGGGCTATCCGCGGGCGTCGCCATGAGGAAGCCTTGTCGTCATCTCTTTCCGTTCCGGCCTCCGAGGGCGGCACGACACCTCGGGCGGCTCTCGGGGAACGGTCGCGACCACCCGCATCCTCACGCAGGCTCATCCGCCGAGGAGCGCTCGCCGAGGTAGCTGGCGATGAGGAGGTGCCGGTCGGCGCGGAGGGCTTCCGCTTGGTTGTGGAGGACGATCTCTCCGTGGGAGAGGACGTAGCCGCGGTCGGCGACCTCGAGCGCGAGGTGGACGTGCTGCTCGACGAGGAGGACGCCGCAGTCCGAGTCCAGGGCGTACTCGCGTACGACGGGGAGCAACCGCTCGACGATGACGGGGGCAAGGCCGAGGCTGAGCTCGTCGAGGAGGAGCAGCTTGGGGCGCCGGGCAAGGGCGCGGCCGACGGCGAGCATCTGCTGCTCCCCGCCGGAGAGCAGCCCGGCACGGCGCGCGCGCAGCTCGCGAAGCGCGGGGAAGTAGCGGAAGGCGATCTCCTCGTCGAGGCGCTCGCCGCGGTGGCCGAGCCTGAAGTGCTCGGCCACGGTGAGCCCGAAGAAGAGGCCGCGACCCTCGGGCACGTGCGCGATCCCCATCCGCGCCCGGGCGCTGGGATGGGTGTCGGCGAGGTCCTTACCCTGGTAGAGGATCCGTCCTGCGAGCGGGTGCACGATCCCCGAGATCGCGCGCAGGGTGGTCGTCTTGCCCGCACCGTTGGCGCCCATGACGGCCACGACCTCGCGGGCGCCCACGCTGAGCGTGATCCCGCGCACCACCGGCGCCCGGTCGTACCCGGCCGCCAGCTCCTCGATCGACAGGACGGTCGCGTCGCTCACCCGGGCTCGCCCCCGCCGTCGAGCGCGACCTGGGCCGTCCCGGCCGCGCTGCCCAAGTACGCGGCGATCACCTGCTGGTCGCGGCGCACGACCCCGGGCGGGCCCTGCGCGATCACCCTCCCGAACTCGAGCACGACCACGTAGTCGGAGATCGAGAGCACGAGCCCCATGTCGTGGTCGACGAGCAGGATCGACGTGCCCGCGTCCGCGACCTGGCGCAGGCGCCTGCCCAGCTCCTCGCGCTCGGCGGTGTCGAGGCCGGCCGCCGGCTCGTCCATGCAGATCACCCGCGGCCCGGCCACGAGCGCCCGCGCGACACCCACGAGCTTGCGCTGCCCCTGAGCAAGCTCGTCCGGCATCAGATCGGCGATCTGCTCCAACCCCAGGAGCGCCAGCGCCTCGTCCACCGCCCTCGTGACCGCGACCGGCCGCGACACCGTCTCCCAGATCGTCTGCCACACCCGCGGCCGGTGCGACGCCACCATCAGGTTCTCGCGGATGGACAGATCGTCGAACAGCTCGATCGACTGCCACGTGCGCACGAGCCCACGGCGCGCGCGCACGTGCGCCGGCAGCCGGCTGAGATCGCGTCCGTCCAAGACCACCCGCCCCTGGAACGGCACGAACCCTGTGATGGCATCGATGAACGTGGTCTTCCCCGCGCCGTTGGGGCCGATCAGCCCCAGCAGCTGACCCTCCCGAACCTCGAGATCGACGTCCACCAGCGCCCGCACCCCGCCGAAGCTCACCGAGATGCCGGCCGTATCCAGCACCCCGCTCACGGCTCCATCCCCGGCGTCGTCGCCTCAGGCCCCCTGCGCGACAGCCGCGCGGCCAGCCGCTCGCCCACCGTCGGGATCCCCGCCTTCTTCTTCAGCTGCTTCTTGCGGTACCCGGTGCCGGCGATGCCCTCCGGGAACGCGATCAGGTTGACGATCAACACGAGCCCGCCCAGCAGCAGCGTCCAGTTGCCGGAGATGCCGAGCAGCGACTGGTAGAAGTGCGGAAACAGGCCCTCGGTCGCGATCAGCCCGCCGATCACCGCCCCCGACACCATCGTGATCCCACCGATATACGCGAAGGCGACGAACGCGAGCGCGATCAGGATCCCGAACCGGGCCGCGCTCACCGACCCGAAGTTGTACGCGTACATCCACCCGGCCGTGCCGGCGATGAACGACGAGAGCGCGAACGCGACGAACTTCACGTTGGCGACGCTGATCCCAGCAGCCGCCGCCGCCCGCTCGTTCGAGCGCACCGCAAGCATCCGCTGTCCCAGCGCGCTCCGGCGCAGATTCGCGACGAACAGGCACAGCACCACGACCACGAACACGAACACGAAGCCCAGCACCGGGCTCGGCAGCTTGTCGTCCAACCCGCGGAACGAGGCGGCCGAGCCGATATCCAGCCCCGCCAGCGTCGGCTGCTCCACCGGCGAGCCCGTGCTCCCCGCGCCCCAGGTCGTGTTGTTGAACCCGAACTGCTCGATCGCGACCGCCGCCGCGAGCGTCACCACCGCCAAGCTCACGCCCCGCACCCGCAACGCCGACGCTCCGATCAGCAACCCCAGCAGCGCCGCGCCGAAGGAGCCCGCGAGCGGCCCCCACGGGAACCCCACCCCGGCGTCCACGATCAGATGCGACACCACGAACCCCGACACGCCCGCCAAAGCCACCTGCGCCAGCGACACCTGGCCCACGAACCCCGTGATCACCACGAGCGACAGGCACACCACCATCCCGATCAACGACAGCATCAACGCCTGGCGGTAATCGAACGGGAGCACGACCAGAAGCAGCACCGCCAGCGCCGTGAAGAGCACCGACGGGCGCAAGAACCGCTCCGGCCTCGGCACGATCGGCAGCCGCCTCTCCACCAGCTCGCCCCTCGTCGGCAGGCTCGAGCCGCGCAGGAAAAGGGCGACGACGATGATCACGAACGTCAACAGGGCTTGCATCCCCGGCAACGGGTTGCCGTTGTCGGTCGGAAACCACGACAACGTCGAGGCGTAGAACAGAAGCGACTGCGCGATCCCGATCAGCAAACCCGCCACGCACGCGATCCCAAGCGACGTGAACCGAGCGAACAGCGCCGCGGCAAGCGCCGGAACGATCTGCAAGGGCAACGACGTCGAGTCCAGCTGCACGAGCGGCGCCGCCAGCACCCCCATCCCCCCGGCCACGACCGCCGCGAGCACCGTGTTCGCCATCGACAACCGGTTCGGCGACAGGCCCGCGAGCATGCCGGCCACCTCGTTCTCCGACGCCGCCCGCGTCGCCAGGCCGAATCGGGTCCACCGGTACAGCGCCACCAGGATGA
>CAZCIJ010000051.1:0-5152 GCA_964498265.1 uncultured Gaiellales bacterium
CGGCCTGCCGAGCGGCTGGTCGAGGAGGTGACGGTGATGCGGCCGCTGCCGGAGCGGATGCCCGACGTCGACCGCCGCCTCGTCACCCGGATCGCGCCCGACGCGTACGTCCGCGTCGACAGCAACGACTACTCGCTCGACCCGCAGCTCGTGGGCAGGAGGGTCGAGGTCAGGATCTCGCAGCGGGAGATCGTTGCCGCCTGCCTCGACACCGGCGAGTTGGCCTGCCGGCACGCGCGCGCCTTGCCGCTACGACCAGCTCATCCCCTTATGGATATCGCTCGCTCCGATAGGCGACCTCGGCCTTGAGATCGGCGACAGTCGGCTCTACGGAGGAGGAATCCGGTTTTGGCCTCGCTCGAGGATCTCGACCGTGCCCAGGCTCTGCGGGCTCGGGACTGGCGCCACGTCGGAGACGACGCCGGTTTGGAAGTTCATCACGAACACGTCGAAGAGCGTGCCGTCATCCCCGTACCAGGTGACCATCAGCATCTTGTTTGCGACCGGCATGGCGACGTAGTTGGCCTCGAACGGCGGGCCCACCTGCGGCACCGGATGAGCAGAGACCACGCCACCCGGCAGATAGGTTTGCTCGAAGGTGGAACCGGTATTCGCCCCCAGGGGGTAGCTCGTCTGCAGCCTGTAGCCCGCCAGATCCACCGTCCTGATCTGATCGGGAAAGCCGGTGATCGTCGGCGCGTCGGCTGTAGCCGTACCGATGCCGATCACGCCGAACGCCAAGACCGCGGCCACCAACGGCCACTTCCACCGTCTCATCAGGGCCTCCTTTCGCGCAGGAGATCGCTTTCGCGCGCAGCGCTCACGGCCGCCGCGCGGGGCGCGAGTATACAACCCCAGTTCCAGCCGGGGGCTTAAGAACGTGCCTGACGCTGCAGCGGCAGACATCGACTCCGACCCGCACCGACATGATTGGTGCCATCAGGCGCGTTGTCGCGTGGCGTCCGCTTGGTGGCCGCCGCGGGCAGCTGGCGCCTAGGCGCGGAGCGCTCGGAGAGCTGGGCGGCGCTTGTGTCGGTCATTAACGAATTGTCAGACGCTCTCGGGGCTCCGGTTCCTCGCTGCTGCCTGTACGGCTTTCTCGATGTCGCTGTGGAAGGGACAGCCCGGCATCGGGCATCTCGGTACGCCGCCCGCTTCCATCTTCTTCTAGCTTCTCGGCCCCGGTTGTCGCGTGCCCAGTCAAGGTAGGAGCAGTGCAGGTCGGCGGTGGGTGTCCACGCGTTGCGGTCGAAGATGAGCCGCTCGTCGGCCCAGTCGCGGAACAGCGATTCCAGGTCACCGTGCTCGGAGGTGGCGACGAGCACACGTTCGGGGGGTCGAGGCCGCGGCCGGCGTACTCGAGCGCGCCCTCTACGACCCAGGCGAGGATGCCGTCAGCCTCCCCTGCGAGCCGCTCGGGGAGTTCGCGGTCGCGCTCCTCCGCGGGGTTCGGCGAGCTCGTCGCTGTCAGCGATGTTCGTGAAGCGACCGCACACGGCCGCGCGAGTCTAGGGATGGCGCCTGACAGCATCAGAGACGCTCCGGCCTCGATCCTGCCCTCGGACTGCTCCTCGAGATCCTCCGCAACGGACGCTAGCCGCAGGGCTACGGTGTCGGCATGAGCGGCCATACCTCAACCACTCCCTGCGCTACCGCGCACGGCGTCTTTGAGGCGAGTTCGACAGCCTCCTCTGCGCTTGCCGCCTCGATGACGGCGAACCCCGCGATCGGCAGATCCGACCGCATGTAGGCGCCGCGTGTCGTCTCAACGCCGGAGTCGTTGTGGTTACGCACCTGGACGGGCTCACCGGCAACGCCCATCAGCGCGCCGTCGTCTCGCAACTGTGAGTCGTGCGCGTGCGCTGCGTCCCGTACGGACGGATCTGTGTGATCGTAGCCCTCGCGATCTCCGTATCCGATGGTGATGAACGTGGGCATCGATACCTCCAAGGCTCTTGACATCTGATGTATGCCGATATATCGTGATGGATCGAGATACGTCGAATGAAAGGACTTTCCATGAGGGAGTATCGACACGAACGGGGCGATTGGGCGCTGATGGGGCCGCGCCGCCATCGGCGACACAGACATCGGTTCGGCCCCCGCGGGGGTGGCTTTCCGGGCGGCCCGTTCTTGGGGCCGGGCCGGCGGGCCGGCCGCGGCGACATCCGCGCCGCCATCCTGGCGCTGCTCAAGGACGAGCCGATGCACGGCTATCAGATCATCCGAGAGCTCTCCGACCGCACGGGCGGCGTCTGGCAGCCGAGCCCGGGAAGCGTCTATCCGACGCTCCAGCAGCTTCAGGACGAGGGGCTCATCCGGTCGCAAGAGGCCGACGGCGGCAAGCGCGTCTTCGAGCTCACCGACGAGGGGCGCGCCGAGGCCGAGAAGCTCCCCTCGGCGGCTCCCTGGGAAGAGGCCGCCGCAGACGTCGGCGACGAGTTCGTCGAGCTTCGCAACCTCGCGTTCCAGCTGATGGGAGCAACCCGCCAGGTCGCCCGTGCGGGCACCCCCGGACAGATCAAGGCCGCAAGCGCAATCCTGCGCGAGGCCCGGCGAGGGATCTATCGGCTGCTGGCCGAGGATCAGCCCACCGACGCGAACGCGGACGAGTAGGCATCGCTCGGCCACGAGCGTCGCCTCCGTCGCTCTCTGAGACGCTTTACCCCGACGCCGTCGTGGGCGCGGGTGCGATGTCCGGCGCCGGGCCCGTCTCCCGGCACCGGGCCCGGTCTCCGTGAGCGTACCGGGCTCGGGTAGCGCGCCGGCCGCCGCGCGGCGCCACCACCGTCCCACGGCATCCTTCGCGACCGCCGTGATCGCATCGACGCGGCTCGAGTCGAACAAGATCATGCACGCGGTCTAGGAACCCATCGGAGTTCGTTGCACCAGCTCCGCTCAGGTCCGCCTGGGTGCGCCCGAGTCCGTCTCGGAGACGGGCTCGGCGCCCGCGAGGGTGGAGCTGGTTCCAGCTGGTTGATGAACACGCTCAAGAGCCGGTTTCCTGCGAGCGGCAGCTCGACCTCGAGGCAGTCGCGTGAGAACAGCCACAGGCGCGCGGGATCGTGGGGTTGGGGGGAACTCCAGCCAGTCCCACTGGATCTCCTCCGCCGGCGGATGCCGTAACGCGGAACCCCTCAAGTCCGAGCAGACGGCTAACCTCGCCCTGCATCCGCTCTCCCTCCTGCGCGATTCCCTCGACGCCGAGCGTCTGCCGGCGCGGATCTTCCTCATGACCGACGGGATCCGCCCGAGTACGACGACGACGAGCGAGCCCTCCCCCCGGACGTGGGCCATTCCTGGGGAGACGAAGCGCTGTGCCCCGTCCCTGGGGACGGGGCACAGTCGAAGTCGCTGATGGCGGCGGTCTTAAGCAGGTTCAGGGTTTTGATGATGGCACACGAAGAAGCCCTCCGGCGTTCCTTCCGGGTGCCACCACGTTCCATCGGGAGACTCGGGATCGTGCGGGCAGGGACGACCGTCAGCTGATGGCTGGAACGTCGCGCTCTCCGTAGCGACCCTGTTCCCTAGCTCGTCGAAAACGAGGATCACGAATGTCGCTCCCCCGGGGGTGCCGGGATTGATGCAATGCCCATCCGGCAGTCCGCCATCGGCTCCACACTTCCAGCCCGCTGCTACCTTCTTCGACTGATCGCTAGCGGCCGCCACCGATGCCGTCACAGCAACCGCCAGCAGCAGTGCGCCGACCAGAGCGAAAACTCGTCGCATTCTCGTTGTCCTTTCTGGAACGACCTGTCCCGGGGGTTTCGTGGGCGCTCCTCGAGCGCCCCTGACGGTGGCCGATTGTAGTGGGCGGAGCGACAACCCGCGCCGTTCACCCAGCCAGAGATCGTGCGCCCGACGCCCCTTCTACGAGTGGCAGGACACTTGACCACGAACCTCCGCCGTGGCCCATTCCTGGCCCAAACGTCGCCGAACCGTCTGACGGAGCCATGCGGGCTCACGAGCCCCGAGAGCCTGGAAAGCCCGCATGCCTGCTGGGGCGTTCGTCGTGGCCTGTCGTCGGGCGTCGTGGCGGCTGGCCTGTCCTGGGGGACCAGAGATCCCCGGTTCAAATCCGGGCGCCCCGATCGGAGAAAGCCCCGCAAACGGGCGAGGTTTCCTCGTCCCCGGGCCCAGGCTCGGCGACGGGCGGCCACGGAGCAGGCGCCTCGCGCTTCTCCTCGCCCCGGCCAGCCCGGATGCTACGCCGCTCGCTCGACCCGGACAGATGTCGGCCCGTACGATCGTGGCGTGGCTGCAGTGGTCGACCAGGGCTCTGCTGCACTCGGCCATGCGCGCCGCGGCTGGTCGGTGATACCGGTGCACGCGGCCGCCGGGGAGCGTTGCTCCTGCCGGCGGCGGGACTGCCCGGCACCCGGGAAGCACCCGCGCGTCGCCTGGCAGCGCTGGATGCACGACCGGCCGAGCGACCAGCAGGTGGCTGCCTGGTGGCGCCGCTGGCCCGATGCCAACGTGGGAGTCGTGACAGGCAGCGTCTCGGGGCTGGCCGTCCTCGACGTCGACCCCCGCAACGGCGGCGACGGCTCGCTTGCGGTGCTCGAGGCCCGCTGGGGGCCTCTGCCGGCAACCGTCGAGTCGCGCACCGGCGGGGGCGGCCGGCACGTGTGGCTTCGCTGCGGAGATGAGGCGCTCCCCTCCGCGCTGCTGGCGCCGGGACTCGAGCTCAAGGCGGAGGGCGGGCTCGTAACAGCGCCCCCGAGCGTGCACGCGGGGGGCCGGCGATACGAATGGGCGCCCGGGCGCGGGCCGGACGACCTCGAGCCCGGCCCCGTGCCGAGGTGGCTGGAGCTTCTCGCGCAGGGCGACACCGCTGGCGAGCCGCGCCACCCACTCGCCGGCCGGTCCGTCCGCACGGTTCGGGAGCGGGAAGAGTTCGCGGAGGCTTGGGGCCGGGCGGGCATCGAGCTGCGGGCGGGCGACCGGTACTACCTATGCCCCTTCCACGACGACCATCGCCCCTCCCTGCACGTCGACAGCGAGGGCTGCCGCTGGTTCTGCTTCGGCTGCCGCCGCGGCGGAGGCATCGGCCGGCTGCTGGCGATCCTGGGCGAGCCGCAGCCTCCACGGGCTCGCGCCCGTCTGCGCGGCTCGGTGGGCGGCTCCGGGCCGCTGACGCTCCCCGGCGGGG
>CAZCIJ010000051.1:5162-13511 GCA_964498265.1 uncultured Gaiellales bacterium
GAGTTCCTCCAGTACGACTTCAACGGTGTGCGCCTGACGCTCCCCGGCGGGGAGCGCATCGAGGTCGTGGGCGAGTCCCTTCACCAGGACGAGCTGCTCGCGCTCGCCGGCGGCCGGCGCCGCTACGGCGGAGTCGAGCTCGAAGCACTGGCAGAGCTCGTGCCCGGCCCCGAACACGAGGACATCGTCGCCGTGCTGGTAAAGGGCCGCCCGGTCGGGCGCCTTCGGCGCGAGGACGCCATGCGGTTTCGACCGGCTGTGGAGGAGAGCATCCGTGAGCACGGAGTGGCCACCTGCGCCGCGCTCGTCCGCGGCGGCTGGGACCGGGGGGGAGACGACGTCGGCCTCTTCGGCGTCGTGCTGCTCCTTCCCGGGAAAGACTGCCTCTAGTCTTGGTGGGCTTGGTAGCGCGGGAAACCCACAGCCCGGATCCGCAGGCTCGCTGATGTCGGCGCCACGGCGCAATCGCATGCTTGGCGACACATTCGTAAGCTGAACCAGCGGCCCAAGAGGCGCCGCGAGCGCGTCGAGCTTCGCGCGCGGCGTCCTCGCCGCCCTCTGGATCGGGTGGCCGTACGTCTCGTCCGGCCCTCGGTCGCGCGGCGGGCCTTTCAGGAGAACCTGGTGTCCTGAGGACGCGCCGACGTTCGAAGACCGATCGCCCAGGCGGCGAGCGAGATGACCAGGCCCGCGCACCCGACACCAAAGACGATCAGACCCGTGATGTCCAGATCGATCGAGTCCGGTTCAGCGGTGACCGCCCACCGGAGGATCGCGCCCGCCGCGATCAGAAACAGACTTACAGTGACGCCCGCGATACTCACAATGGCAAAATGCCTCCTTCCTCAGAGCTCATCCGCCCGCTCGCTCGCTGCCTCGCCCTCTTCGCTCGACGGCGCGCTCGGGCACGGTCATCGCAATTCACGATATCGCGTTGGAACGTCGCCCAGTGAGCGCCGAAGGGCCGCCTGGGCGGCACAGCACCCGCACATGCCGTGGACGCCGCCGCCGGGCGGGGTCGAGCCGCAGCATCGAGTGGGCGGCGAGCCCGGCGAAGGGCGCCGTCCGCCCGCCACGGAAACGGCACCGCGCTGAGGCCGGGTCGTCTGGTCGCGGCTAGAACCAGGCTGACCGGATGGCGGCCGTCGTGAGGGGTGAGCTGCCAAGGCGGCGCTCGTAGGAGATCGTCCACTGCGCCGTGCGACGGTTCGGCGCGCCTGCGGCCCCTCCGCCGCCCGTGCAGAAGTACTCGAAGGCGGCTCCCCCTACGATCGCGGCCGTACCGGTGCCGAGCACGCAGCGGGCGCCGGAGGTCAGCACGATTCCCCAAGGAAGCCCCCGCGGCGGCCAGCCGGGATTCGCCGCTCCCTCGGGGAGCGGCTTCGTGAGCTGCAGCCCGATCACACGCTTCGACCACGGCGTCGCGAGGCACGCGAGGAAGCCGTGTTGGCGATCCGGGCTCAGGAAGCAGGGGTCGAGGATCTCATTGCCGCTGATGCAGCGCCATGCGTTCGGGCGGCGGGAGGTGGCGCTCGATCCGGCGAAGCACGTGCCGCGAACGAAGCGGGCGACCCGGTACTCATCCAGGAGCCCGAGCGGCCCGAATGGCTTCACGACCACGATGTCGGTCGCCGCCCCGCGCGCCGAGCCCGCGCCGGCAAGAGCCGCCACCACGAGTCCGGCGACCAGCACGAGCGCGACGCGCCTGCCTGCTCGAGGAGATCCTCGCACGGCCTAGCAGCATAGCTCTCGTGACCGCTCCCGGCTCTCCCCGTACCGTCTCCGCCCACGAAGCCCGGACCTGCGTCACCTGCCTGAGCCTGATCCGCCGCTCGGTGCGCCGCTCGACGACGACCGCGGTCGTCCCGATCCCCGAGCTCGAGCGCGGTGGGCGTGTCTTCCTCCAACAGCCAAAGCTCGAGCGCCTGGCGCACGTCGGCGGCAGATCGAGGAGTCGGCCATCAGGGTCGGCTCGGCGAAGCAGACGTACCTGATCAGACTGAGGTAGCAGAGCGTCGTCAGGCGGTCGAGAGGATTGTGAACGAGACTTAACGAAACGAGAGGCGAGGGGTACCGTGACTCGGCCAGCGGTGCTGTCTTGCGCCCTCCCACGCGTTCGTGAGCCGGTGCTCACGTCAGACGAGGCAATCGTGGTCTGTTTGTGCGCGACTCGATCGACGAAACACCTGGAAAACGCATACTTCACTTGCCTGCTCGGGAGGCGCGTGCTCCCCGACCGTGACGGACGCCGACGCGGCGGGCCGGCGCAGGGCCGCGGGTATGATCACGACGCGATCTGCGGCGCCGTGGCCGGCGGCCGGCGCTTCGTGCACGTCGCGTCCTCGACAGGGAGGTAGCTCTGGCACGCAAGGCTGATTTCACCGATGTCTACAACGCCGAGGATCCGCGGGCCTACTATGCGGAGCTCGGGGATCTCGACTACCAGATTCCTGCCCACGGGACGCCTGTGTTCCGTCATCTGTCGCAGGTGCTCGGCAGCCCTGACGGCGCGACGACTGTCCTGGACGTGTGTTGCTCGTACGGCGTGAACGCCGCGCTGCTGAACCACGAGCTGACTTTCGACGAGCTTCGAAGCCACTACCGATCCTGGGAGCAGGCGGTCCTGCCGCGGGACGAGCTCGTGGCGGCCGACCGTTGCTTCTTCGCCGAGCGCCGCCGTCCCGACGCGGTCGAGGTGATCGGACTCGACATCGCGGAGAATGCCGTCGCCTACGCGACGGAGGTCGGACTTCTCGAGCACGGACTCGTGGCTGACCTCGAGACGGCCGATTCCGTGCCGGACGACGTGGCCGCACGCCTCGCGGACGTCGAGCTCGTCACGGTCACGGGCGGGGTCGGGTACGTGACCGAGCGGACGTTCGAGGCGGTGGTCGCAGCCGCCGGCGATACGCCCCCGTGGATCGCCGCGCTGACGCTGCGCTGGATCGGTTTCGACGCGATCGCAGACATGCTCGAGCAGCACGGCCTGGTCACCGAACGGCTCGACGGATACCTCGTCCGCCAGCGACGCTTCGCAGACGAGGGTGAGCGCCGGCTCGTGCACGAGTCGCTCGAGGACCGAGGCCTGGAGCCAACCTCGCTCGAGCATGCAGGCTGGCACTGCGCCGAGCTGTTCGTCGCGCGTCCAGAGGACGCCGCGCACGACCAGCCCCTCGACGAGCTCCTGGACGGGGCCGTCCCCGTACCCAGCGCGTAAGGACCTCGCGCGCGGCCCGAGCGGGCGAGGAGCTCCGTGCGGCGCGCGGGCTCCGGCCGGCTGGTGGCTTTATCGCCCCTTTACCGATCCTCCGCTTCGCTGGGACGCAACCCACGCGAGGCAGGAGGAGACCATGACGAAGAGCCGACCGATCAGCCTCGTGGCGGCCGCTGTCGCCGCCATCGCGCTCGTCGTCGGCGGCGAGGCGGCCCTCGCTCAGCGCGACCCCGTCAACCGCCATGCCCGGGCGGTTCCTGCGGGACCCGATCGCGGACTGCTCGAGGAGCTGTTTCCGGGAGGCGTTCGCAGCCTGGACGGAGCCGACAACAACCTGAGCAGCCCCGACTGGGGGCGCGCGGGCACCCCGTACGCCCGCGTAGCGGCTCCGGAGTACGCCGACGGCGTGGGCGCGATGGACGAGGGCCCTCCGGCCCGGTACGTCAGCAACAGGGTGTTCAACGATCTCGCGCAGAATCTCTTCTCGGAGAACGGCGTCACGCACTGGGCGTTTACGTGGGGGCAGTTCCTCGACCACACGTACGGTCTGCGCGAGGTCGGCGGCGAGGACGCTCCCATCCCCTTCGATCCGGACGACCCGCTCGAGGACTTCTCGAAGGACTTCGGGGCGATCGACTTCGCGCGACCCCCGGCCGCGCCGGGCACCGGTGTCGACCCCGCCCGTGAGCAGCTCAACACCGTGAGCTCCTACATCGATGCGTGGGGCGTCTACGGGGGAACGGACGAGCGTCTCGAATGGCTGCGGGAAGGGCCGGTCGACGGCGACCTGGCGAACAACCGCGCCCGCCTGGTGCTGGCGCCGGGTGGATACCTGCCGCGCTCCGACTCTCGCGGCAATGTCGCCGAGGCGCCTTCGATGGAGCTCCAGGGTCGGTTGGCCGCAGCTCCCGGATCCGCGGTCGTTGCCGGCGACATGCGTGCGAACGAGAACGTCCCGCTCACGAGCGTGCACACCCTGTTCGCTCGCGAGCACAACCGGATCGTCGAGGCGCTCCCGGACGAGTTGCCCGAGGAGGTGAAGTTCCAGATCGCCCGCCGCGTGGTCGGCGCCGAGCTCCAGTACATCACCTACACGGAGTTCCTCCCCGCCATGGGAGTCGAGCTGGAGGCGTATGAGGGCTACGACCCGACGGCGAACGCAAGCCTGTCCAACGAGTTCGCCGTTGTCGGATACCGGGCGCACAGCATGGTCCACGGCGAGATCGAGCCCGAGTCCGAGGCCGGCGCGTACTCGACCGAGCAGCTCGAGGCCCTCGCCGCGCAGGGAGTCGAGGTGACGGTCGACGGCGGCCAGGCGGAGCTGGCGGTCCCGCTCAACGTCGCCTTCGGCAACCCCGACCTCGTCCCTCTGATCGGGCTCGGGCCCATTCTCGCCGGCCTCGCAGGCGAAGCGGCGTACCGAAACGACGAGATGATCGACAACCAGCTACGCAGCGTCCTCTTCCAGGTGCCGGGACCGGGCGTGGAGGACCCGAGCGAGTGCCTCGACGGTGCGGCGCTTCCAGAGTGCTTCACGACCGTGCTCGATCTCGGCGCCGCCGACATCGAGCGAGGACGGGACCACGGCATCGCGGCCTACAACGACCTTCGCGAGGCCTACGGCCTGGCGCCGAAGGAGTCCTTCGTCGCAGTGACCGGGGAGGACACCGAGAAGTTCCCGGAGGACCCGGCGATCGACGCCGCCAACCCGCTCGACGACCCCGACATCCTCGACTTCGTCCGGCTCGAGGACGGCGAGGGCAACGCGCTGACGCCGGAGAGCGATGAGGCGGAGGAGGAAGCGGTCACCGGAGTGCGTCGGACGACGCTGGCCGCGCGCCTGAAGGCTCTCTACGGAAACGTCGACGACCTGGATGCGTTCGTCGGGATGATGGCCGAGCCCCACGTCGAGGGGTCCGAGCTCGGGGAGCTCCAGCTCGCCATCTGGAAGCGCCAGTTCGAGGCCCTGCGCGACGGCGACAGGTTCTTCTACCTGAACGATCCGGGCTTGAGGGCGATCGAGCGGCTGTTTGGCATCGACTCCCGCCACTCGCTGGCCGAGGTCATCGTGATGAACACGGAGCTGGCCCCGGGGGATCTCCAAGCCAACGTCTTTCGGCTGGACGAGGGCGGATCGATCCGCGGCTCGGCGACCGACTGTCCGCGAGACGGGCATCGCCGCCGGGTCACCCGCTGAGCGGGCACGCGCAGACGCCTCGGGGGCGCACCGACCCGACCGATGCGAGATACTCGGGCGCGACGTAGCCTGCCGACACCACAGGAGAGGGAGTGCCATGGCTCGTATCGCCTATCCGGAGGTCAGCGAGCTACCACCGGACGCGGCCTCGATTCTGACCACCGTCCGCACGTCGATCGACGCGGCGTCGGGAGCGGACATGAAGGACGATCAGATCCCGAACGTCTTTCGCGCGCTGGTGCTCAGCCCGCGGCTACTCGATGCGCAGTGGACGCTGCTGGGTGCGCTCTGGAACGGCACCGAGCTCGACCGCTCTCTGCAGGAGCTGGTGATCCTCAGAGTCGCTCAGGTTCGTCGCTCGGACTACGAGTGGGGCCGCCACCGGCGCGTCGCGCAGTCGATCGGCATCTCCGACGCCAAGGTGGCCGCGCTCGCGCGCTTCGCCGACGCCGAGGAGCTCACCGACGCGGAGCGGGCGGCGATCGGGCTCGCCGACGAGCTCGCGCGCAGCGGCGACGCGCCGCAGAGCGTGATCGACGCCGTCCTCGAGCACTTCACGGAGCGCCAGCTCGTCGAGCTGACCTTCCTCGTGGGCACGTACGTCATGGTGGGGATCTTCCTAACCGCCCTGCGAATCGACCAGGAACCACGCGATCCCCGCCTCCCTCCGGGCTAGACGGCCTGCTCGCCGAGGCCGAAGGCCACACCACCGCCCGGCTGAACCTGCGCGTCGAGGATCTTGTCGTCGAGGTCGGAGGACGCAGCCGGATCGAGGAAGACCCGGGCGCCCTCGACCTCGATGACCTCGTCCTGGGAGTCCGGCTCCTCGGCCAGGCTCGCGCCGAATGCGCTCGCCTCCGTATCGGCGTCCGGGCTGCCTGCGATCCGGAGTCCTGCCCCGTCCGGAAGGTCTCCCACGGCAACGGCTTGCTTGATGATGTCGACGGCTCGGTCCGTGAGCTCGAGCACGGTCGCACTCCTTTCCTTCGTTGGGCACCTGTGTCGTCCTACCCTGGCTCGACCAGGCGAAAACCCGTGAAGACCGCGGGCGCTGCGCGCACGAGTTGGGAGGTCGTGCCCGAGGGGCAGGCGCAGCGCCCGTAGTCATGTAATGGACGACGGCAGGACGATCGTCAAGCGCGATCGGCGCGTCGTTCTGCTCCGGGCTCCTGCTCCGGCGTGGGCGATTCCTCGCCCGACGTGTCTTGACGCTCGCTCCCCTGCGCGTCCTCGACGGCGGTGCCGGTGCCGCGCAGCTCGACCTCGGCGAAGCCGGCGGGGTCGTCCGTCGCGACCACCACGGCCGCGGTCAGCGGGCCGGCTGCGGGTGGCACGAAGCGGACGGCGATGGTGCAGGACGTTCCAGGCTCCGGCGTGGAGCCCTTCTGGCAGGTGCCGGCTCCTCCGATGCGAAACGCTTCGCTGTCGGGGCCGGCGAGGCCGATCCACGAGATCCGGGCCGGCGCAGTTCCAGTGCTGCGAAGCGTGATCGTCCTCGCCTCGCTCGCGCTTCCTACGTCGACGCCGCCGAACGTTGCCGCCGCCGGCGCGAGCACCACCTGGGGCTGCCCGGCCCCCGAGCCTCGGAGCTGGATGCGAGCCGGCGCCTCGGCGCCGTCGTGGGCCAGGACGAGCACGGCCGGCCGCTCACTCGGCTCGCTCGGGGCGAAGGAGACGCTGAGGACGCACGAGCTCCCCGCAGGAAGCCCTCGCTCGCCGAGGCAGCGCGCTCGGCGCCCCAGGCGGTAGTCGCCCGCCGCCGGGCCCTCGATCCCGGCTCGGCGGATGTGCAGCGGCAGGTTGCCGGCGTTGACGAGCGTGACCTGCTGAGGCTCGCCCTCCTCGTCGTCGAGCCGGCGGGCGCCGAAGTCGAGGCGCGACGTCTCGACGATCAGCGTCGCGCGGCCGACGCCGGCCCCCGCGAGCACGACGATTCGCTCGCCCGGACCGCCGTCGAGGCTGATGACGAGCCGCGCCGGTCGCTCGCCGGTCTGCGTCGGGCGGAAGCGGACGGAGAGGGCGCAGACGTCTCCCGGGTCGAGACGGGCGTTCAGACAGGCAGCATCGGCGAGCTCGAAGTCCTCTGCGGCGTCTCCTTCGACTGCGACGTCCTCGACCCGGACGGCGTCGGTCCTCCCGTTCGTCACCGCGACCGTGAGCGTCAGGCTCCGCGCGCCGACGTCGGTGTCGCCGAAGTCGAGCCGCGTGACATCGACGGAGACCTCGCCTGCGGGAACCGGGGGGAGGGCCTCCTCGTCCCCGTTCCGGACCAGCAGGTACCAGACGAGGAACCCGACCGCGGCTGCGAGCAGGAGACCGAAGAGAAGCGGGAGGAGGGAGGAGCCGCGAGGCTCCCGCGGCCCGGTGCCGCTGGAGGGGGGAAGGGCAGCCCCGGCGGGCCCTTGGGCGCGCTCCGTCGGCGGCGAGGCGGACACCGCCACGAGCGTACGCCCTCAGGCTCCGCGTCGCCAGCGATTTCGGGCTGGAAGAAGGTCCGGTGGAGCTCTTGGGGGCCTGTCCGGAAAGTGAACGGGAGCGCCTGACATGCGTCACGCACCGCGAGGCCGCGTCCTTGACTCGCGGCACATGCCGCGTGTCATCCACCGCCGCCCCTTTCCGGACAGGCCCCTACGTCGCTCCCCGCTGCCTCGACGGGTCGACGGCGACGTGCGCGTAGGCGGTGTTGGTCGTGAATTGGTCGTACGCCCAGGCGGTCACGGCCGGTCCGATCACGTCGATGTTCGTCTGCTCCAGGTACGGCGCCCAGGGAACGACCTCCTCCATGAGCTTCCGGTCGAGATCCGCGTAGCAGGCGATGCGCTCCTCTGCGAGCAGGGCGGCACAGCGGTCGATGTCCGCGTCGACGCTCGGCACGCCCTCGACCGCGCCGGCGACGCCGACCGCCCGGGCGCTCTCCGACGTCAGCCCGACGAGCGCC
>CAZCIJ010000052.1:0-10255 GCA_964498265.1 uncultured Gaiellales bacterium
GACCAGGTTTCGACGTGGTCGGTTCTCCGGATGAGCTGCAAGCCGAGGACCCCGGTTGGCCTCGTTAATCACCCGGGAACACAGCAAGTGCGAAGGACACAGAGCTCGCACTCGCCGCCTAACCACTAGGCAGCGCGCCGCTCCGGTCTCGGCCCGTGGATCGGAACGCGGTGTCAGATAACGGGCTCGCCGCTGAGGGAGAGCCAATCGCCCGAGGCGGGACCCCAAAGGATGGCTAGCCTGCCGGTAGGCGGCCTGCGAGCCGGCCGGCGGGCGAAGGCGAAGCGCAGGATACGCTTGTAGACGCTCTCCCCGGTGCTACCGCGGACGCGGGTTCGATTCCCGCCGCCTCCATAGACCGCCTCGAATCCGGCCCTCGCTGACGCGAGGGCATGACGATTCGAGGCGGGTCCGTCCTCGGGTCGGGCGCGGAGCCACTCGCCTAACGAGGTTGTGGGCCAGCTGGGACCCGCCGAGGCGAGGCTACGCGGGGACGACGAACGAGCCGTCGTCGGCGAGCGGCATCCCCGGGTTGAAGGCGACCTCCCAAGGGTGGCCGTCCGGGTCGACGAAGACGCCCGAGTACCCGCCGTAGAAGGTCGGGGCGGGCTCGCGCGTGATCGTCGCTCCCGCCGCGCGCGCTTCGCCGATCAGCGCGTCGACCTCGCCCTCCGAGCCGACGTTGTGCGCGAGCGTCACGCCGCCCCAGCCGCCGCCGTCCTCGACGCCGCTGTCGGCGGCGAGCTTGTCCCGGCCCCAGAGGACGAGCGCGAGCGGGCCGGCCTGGAAGAAGATCGTTTCTTGGACGACCAGCGCTGGCCTCCAGCCGAGCCGCCGGTAGAAGGCGGCCGCGCGCTCGACGTCGGCGACCCCGAGCGTGATCAGGCTGAGGCGCTGCTCCACGACAGCTTGCGGACGCCGTCGCCCCGGCTCAGGTCCAGGTCGACGTAGAGCTGGTCGCCGGCGACCAGGGCCGTGGCGTGCGCGTTCATCAGCGTCACCTGCGCCTTCGGGTTCGGGCCCCTGCCGCGCACGATCCAGGAGCCGGCGACGACCCCGTGCCCGATGTGGAGCTCGGCCTCGTCGAGCACCTCGCGCTCGTCGACGGCGGGCGGCGCACGATTAGCTCGAGCGTACCGCCGTCCTCCGGCGCCGCGCGGACGTGGTCGAGCCCTGCTCGAAGACGGTCCGCGGTAGCTGCCACGGCCGCATGCTACCGGCGCGTGTCGGCGACGCTCGTGATCGCGCGGCGAACGTCCGCTTCACCTTGCTCAGCGCACGAGCTCGAATGCCAGGTCCTGCCTGGCGCCGTAGCGGTAGATCGCGAAATCGTCGTCGAGCGTCGCCACCCGCGTGAGACAGAGCCGGCGCATCACGGCGAAGCTCGTGCGGTCGACGAGCGAGAAGTCCTGGTCGGGAAACCGCTGCGCCATCTCCCAGGCGGCGTCGAGGTCGGCCTGACCGACAGGCTCTATCTCCGCGACCCCCCTGCGCAGGCCGCCCCAGAAGCGCTCGGCGGGTGCGCGGCCGAGGCGGTGGTGAAGGAGCAACCAGCACTCGACCACGACATGGTCGCTCGTCACGAGTGCCTCGCCGCGTTCGAGGACTGCTTTCGCGCGTGCGTTGCTTCGGTCGCCGGCGTCCGCTGCCGCGTAGAAGGTCGAGCTGTCGACGAAGAGCGTCAGGTCAGGACTCCGCGCGCCCGCGACCCCTGCGGCTTTCATCGACGGCGGCTGCAAGGTACTTGTCCTTGTGACGGGCGACGTCCGAGCTGCCGGACGTGCCCAGGTCGAAGATCAGCTCCGGGGTTGCCCCTGGGCGTCTCTCGCCGAGGTCGCGGGTCACGAGCCGCCGGATGTACTCGGCGAGGGAGACGCCGAGCTCGGCCGCTCGCTGCTTGGCGCGCCGGTGAGCCTCGGCGTCGAGCGCGATCTGCGTGCGAACCGTCATGATGACGACATCATAACAGCGCCCGGGCTCGCCCCGAACAGCGGGCGCCTCGTAGACTTCCGCCGCACGTCCGAATCGACCGCTCACAGGAGGGACGATGGCGCTCGCCGGGCTTCGCGACAGGGTGTTCATGGTGACGGGCGCCGCGGGCGCGATCGGCCGGGCGGTCGCCGAGAGGCTTCTCGCCGAGGGCGCGAAGGTCGCCCTCGTAGACGTCGACCGGGAGGCGGTCGAGCGCGTGGCCGTGGACATCGCCCAGCCCGAGCGCTCGCTCGCGGTCACCGCGGACGTGTCGAGCGTCGAGGGCACGGATCGCTACGTGGATGCGACGCTCGAGCGCTTCGGCCGCATCGACGGCCTCCACAACAACGCGGGGTCGGAGGGACCGCTCAAGCCGCTGCGAGACGTGTCGCCGGAGGAGTTCGACCGGCTGATCGCGCTCAACGTCCGCGGCGTGTTCTTGGGGCTGCGGCGGACGCTGCAGGTGCTCGCCGACCAGGGCTCCGGCGGCTCGATCGTGAACACCGCGTCCGTCCTCGGCACGAGAGGGGTCGCAAGCGCTGCCGCCTACGCGGCCAGCAAGGCGGCGGTGATCTCGCTGACGAAGTCGGCCGCGATCGAGGCCGGTACGACGGGCATCCGCGTCAACGCCGTCCTCCCGGGGCCAGTCGAGGGACGGATGATCGACGCGGTCGCCGCAGGGGTGATCCCGGAGGATCCAGCGCGGGGCCACGAGCTCATCACGACCCGCCTGCCGATGCAGCGCTACGGCCGCCCGCACGAGATCGCGGCCCTCGTCGCGTGGCTCCTCTCGGATGAGTGCACGTACGCGACCGGAGGGCTCTACACGGCTGACGGCGGGGACGCGGCAACGTAGCGCGTTCGCACCAGCTCGACGAATCAGGCGCTCCGGTGTCGGCCGGCTACACGTCGATGCCCATCTTGCGCAGCTCCACGATCGCCGATCTGCGCCAGCGAATCGTGTCGGGAGAGAACGGCAGCGTGAACGGCATCCCGTTCGCCTTGCGGAGGGGCTTGCCGTCGCGCAGGACGTGGTAGTGGCCGGGCCTCGACTCGACCGTGAGACCGGCGGCTTCGAGCCGGCGGATGAACTCGCGGACGTCCTTTCTCATCGCGCGCCTGGATGTCACGCGTGCGCGAAGCCCAATCCAAGGGCGAGCACATGGTAGACCCTGACGTGGAGTGGAGGAGCGAGCCGGCGTCGAGCCCGGGATCATCGTCCCACGCTGCTGGGAGACCGGGGCTATGGTTCGTCGGCGAGACCCGACGGACGACCAACGCGCCAGGAGGCAGCCATGCGTCTCGGATTCTTTCTCCCGCAGATCGGACCCTGGGCAGGACCCGACTCTGTGGCCAGAGTCGCCAAGGGAGCGGAGGAGGTCGGCTTCGACAGCGTCTGGGTGACGGAGCGGAGCCTCGTTCCTCTCGAGCCCCAGACGCCGTACCCGCTTGGAGACCTCCCAGACGTCTACAAGTGGGTCCTCGACCCCCTCTGCTCGCTTGCCTTTGTCGTCGCGCAGACGAGCCGGGTTCGCGTGGGAACGAGCATCCTCAATCTCCCCTGGTACAGCCCAGTGCTCCTAGCGCGCCAGCTGACGACCCTCGACGTCCTCTCGAACGGGCGGCTGCAGGTCGGGTTCGGGCAGGGCTGGTCGAAGGATGAGTACGAGGCGGCGGGTGTTCCCTGGCAGCGCCGCGGTCGACGTTTCGAGGAAGCGCTTCAGGTCCTGAAGACGATCTGGACGACCGACCCTGTCGAGTTCGCCGGAGACTTCTACACGGTTCCGCGCTCCTACATCGGGCTGAAGCCGGTGCAGCGGCCGCACCCGCCGATCTACATGGCCGCGTACACGCCGGCGACGATGACTCGGACAGCCCGCTTCGCCGACGGCTGGCACCCCGTCGGCGTTCCGCTCGCGAACATCGCGGAGATGTTCGGAACGATCAAGACGATGGCACGGGAGGCGGGCCGCGATGCGGACGCCCTCACCCTGGTCGTGCGCGGGAACGTCGCCCTCTCCGAGCAGCCTCTTCCGGACGACCGCTTCGACTTCAACGGCTCGGCCGAGCAGCTCGTCGCCGACATCGCGACGGTGCGCGAGATCGGCGCCTCGGAGCTCATCATCGACCCGACCTTCGATCCGGGCGTGACGTCGGCCGACGACTTTCTCAGGCGGATGGAGCTTCTCTTCGAACTCGCCGAGAAGTCTCTGGCCAGCGTGTCTTCGTAAGCCAGACACAGTTGGGGCACGCCGTCTGGCCCGTCACGCTGAGACGCACATCGGCCTCAGAGCGACGGCGCCGCCCGAAGGCGGCGCCGTCGCTCGTTGGGGAGGTTCCGGCTGGGCCGGCGCGAGCTTGAGGGCCTAGCCCTCCGTCGACCCGACGTGCTCCGGCGCTCCGGGCTTGCCGTTGCCGGTCGCTGCATGCGCGGCGTCGAGGATCTCCGGCACGTGCGCGGTCGTGCTGTCCACGAGGCCCACGCCGTCCAGCCGGACGAGCGGACGCTCGGGACGGCCGTGCTGGGCGGCGAGCTCGGCGAGCGTGTGCGGCGTTGCACGCTCCTCGCGCGCCCACACCGGCTTGCCGTCGGGCGCCCTGAAGTGGGGGACGACCTGCTCGGCCAGGATCTCCATGTTCTTCAGCGCCATCCACTTCGGCATCGCGCCCCACTGGCCGCAGAAGATCAGCCGGCCGGCGCCGAGCTCGTCCGTGATCTCCTCGAGCGACTCGATCACGGTCTCGGGGGAGCCCACGACGATCCACTTCTCCTCGACCAGGTCGTCCCACGTGAGCTCCCACATGTTGACCGCGCCGTGCGAGCTGCTCTTGAGCGTGTGCTCGAACGAGCGACGCGACATGTAGCCGGGCGGGACGAGGTGGTAGGTGGGCGTCTTGATCCCGTTGCGGAAGTACCACATCAGGTGCGGCTCCGCCTCCCGCCGCGCCTGCTCGTCCGTCTCGGCGACGTACAGCTGGATCGTGGCGGCGACCTGCTTCGGGTCGGCCTTGTAGCCGAACTTCTCGGCAGCCTCGTAGTAGCGCTTCGCGGCCTGCGCGAGCGCCTTGCGCGGGGAGAACACCTGCATGAACGTATAGCGGTGCTTCGCGGCTTGCTCGATCGTCTCGACGGAGGCGACGCCCGGCAGCCAGATTGGCGGGTGCGGCTCCTGGAGCGGCCGCGGCCACGGGTTGACGTACGGGACGTGGAAGTGCTTGCCGGCCCACTCGAACGGGCCCGGCTCCGTCCACGCCTTCACGATGAGGTCGTGGGCCTCCCAGAAGCGCTCTCGGCCGCTGGCCGGGTTGATGCCGTACGAGTGGTACTCCATGCCGGTGCCGAACACGAACCCGGAGATCGCCCGTCCGCCGGACATCACGTCGAGCATCGCGATGTTCTCGGCGACCCGGAGCGGATAGCCGTGCGCCGTGAGGATGTTGCCCATGACGCCGATGCGGATACGCTCGGTGTGGGCCGCCACCCACGCCGCCGTGAGGTTCGGGTTGGGCATGCCGCTGTAGGCGGTCTGATGGTGCTCGTTCGTGAGCACGCCGTCGAAGCCGAACTTCTCCGCGGCGATGTTGAGCTCGAGGTACGTCTCGTACAGCTTGTGCCCGAAGTGCGGGTCGTAGTAGCTGTTGGGCAGCACGACCCAGCTCGACTCGACCTCTTCGCCGGGCGGGATGTACGGGTAGGGCATGAAGTTGATGGGATAGAACTCGAGCTGTCTCATCGCTCAACCTCCCCGATGAAGCGGGAAATGACCTCGGCGGTGCGGTCTGGCTCCTGCATGATCAGGCCGTGACCCGTGGGGTTCGTCCCGCCGCTGACCTTCTCCAGACGGGCGTTCGGCAGCAGCTCCGCCCAGCGGCTGGCGTGCGCGTTCGGGATGATCCGGTCCTCGTCGGGCTCGATGACCAGCGCCGGGCAGGTGATGCGCGCGAGCCGCCGGTCGAGCTTGCGGTCGTAGCGCGGGTTCCATGCCAGCTGGGCGAAGGTCGTCGCCTCGCCGTAGCCGCGGATCGCCGTATCGAGGTCGTGCGGGTCGGGCAGGAACTCGAGGTAGTCCTGCGTGCGACCGTTGAAGACCAGGTCCGGAATCGCCTCGGGAGGCATGCGCATGACATCGGCCATCGGCGCCCCGGGCATGCGCAGGCCCGCGGGTGAGATCAGCGTCAAGCTCGCGAGTCGCTCGGGATAGAAGATCCCGAAGTCGGCGGCGATCCACCCGCCCAGGCTGAACCCGATGAGGTGGACGCGGTCGAGCTCGAACGCGCCAAGGACCTCGTCGTAGTGGAGGACGAGATCGTAGAAGTCCTCGAGCCACTCCGGCATCGGCGTGTCGCCGAAGCCGGGATGCTCGGGCGCGAGGAAGTCGGACGACTGCGACATCCGCTCGTAGAACGGCAGCCACATGCGCGTCGAGCCGGCGCCGTGCAGGAACACCGTGGGCGGACCGGCGCCCTTGCGGCGGTACGCAACGGCCAGCCCGCGCACGTCGAGCACGTCCGGCTCCGTGTAGTGCGGCGACCAGGGGGCGGTCGCCGTTGCCTCTGTCATTGCGCCCCCTTTCTGGCGTATGGGCCTCCGAGAGCGTGCCGAGACGGCCCGCCGGCTCGCTGCCGCTGCGACGCGCTCCGAAGACGGTGCTCGCCCGGGCCGCCGGCGCTCGTGTGGATCAGCACGCCTTCTGACGCGACGATAGACGCCGGTTTCCCTCCCCGTCAAGCTGGACCAGACGCTCGCGCACGCTCCAGACGCGCTGCCGCAGCAGACTTCCTGCGGAGCTGGTCTAGTCGCTCCACCAGCCAGGGAGCATCTCCGCGTCGCTCGCAGCGCCCGCTCCTGTCCGGGGCGCGCCGAACGCGAGGATCTCCGCCCCGTCCGGCCCTGCCTCGAAGGCCCGGGTCGTCTCGGGGGCGACGCGCACGGCGTCCCACTGCCTGAGCTCCAGCACCTCGTCTTCGAGCTTGACGCGACCGCTGCCGCTCACGAGCACGTACACCTCTTCCTGCTCTCCGTGCCGATGACCGAACGGCATGCGGACGTTGGGCGCGAGCCGCTGGTAGCTCAGTCCGCTCCGCTCGCACTGGAGCGAGGCCGTGGCGAACCGGGCCTCGACGCCCGGCGAGAGACCACCCTTCACGGCCATGTCCTCGACGGCCTTCAGGTTCGCGATCGTGTAGCCGGCCACGCAGAGGCGATTCTAGGCTCTGCTCGAGCTCAGCCGCGCTGGAAGAAGCGGTCCGGCTGGAGCCTCTTGGTGACGCGCGAGAGCAGCGCCCGCAGCTCCTCGGGGAGCGTGCGGTCGAGCGCGGACTCCGCGGATTCGCTCTGCTCCTCCTCGCGCGTGGTCTCGGACGGATCGGGCGAGACATGGAGACGGGCATGCCAGAGCTCGACCTGAAGCCGCTCGACCTCGGCCGCGAGCAGGAGGATCGCCTTCCCTGCGGCCCGCACCTCGGGACGGCTGTCCTGCGTCAGCCCGTCGCCCCAGCGACGGAGTGCGTCGAACTCGTCCTCGTTCACAGTTGGGCTGAGGCTACTCCTCACGGCCGGCCGATGCCAGCGCTGCGGACGCCTTCGCAGCTGAGCCGACCGGGGCGGCCGGCAGGGCACGACGCACGTGGGGTCGAGCGTCCGACGAGACGCGCCGCGGTCCGCCGAAGGCCCGGCATAGTACGAGCTGCGAAAGGAGAATCCATGCGAAAGGCGATGGCTCTCGTCGCCGCGGGGGCGGTGCTGGTCGGCGCCGGCTGCGGCGGCGACACCGACGACCTCGAGGCCCAGATCGCGGACCTGCAGCAGCAGGTGGCCGCGCAGCAACGCCAGATCGACGAGCTCCAGGAGGACACCTCGTCCCTGCGCGGGCTCGAGCAGCGGGTCGACGAGCTGCTCGAGCAGCTTCCGGACCTCGGGCAGCTCGGCGAGATCCTCGACCGCCTCGGGATCGGCTGATGCTCCGCGCGCGCGGCCGGCGGCACGGCAGCGCGATTGCGGCGGCGCTCGCCGCCGGCCTCGTGCTCCTCACCTTCAGCGGCGAGGCGCGCGGGCTCGACTACGTCGCGCTCGGCGATTCGGTCGCGTCCGGGTACGGGCTCGCGCCGGCCGCTTCGCCCTGCTTTCGGGCGGCCGGCGCGTATCCGCTGCTCGTGCGCGACCGCCTTCGCGAGAGGCGATCCGTCGAGCGCTTCACGTTTCTCGCCTGCTCGGGCGCCCAGGCGGTCGGGGAGGCGGGAGCGCGCTCGCTGCGAGTGCAGGTCGGCAGGGCGCTCGACCGGATCCGCGGCAGGCCGACGCTCGTGTCGATCACCATCGGGATCAACGACCTCGAGTGGTGGAACCTCGCACGGGCGAGAGAGCTGCTCGATGGCGACCGCGCCGCCTTCGAGGCCTGGCTCCGTCGCACCGTGAGTCGCGTCCGCTCTGCCGTCGGGCGGGAGCTCGAGCGCCTGCTCGCGCGCCGAAGGGTCGCGGTGATCCTCACCGAGTACTACGACCCGTTCAACCGTGGCTCGCCGCTCTTCCGCCTCTGCGAGGATGCGGGCCGCTGTCGCTCGCGCACCTCCGAGGTGGTCGCCGCGCTCAACCGGGGCCTCCGAGCGCTCGCCCGGCCGCGCGTGCGAGTCGCCGCCGTCGAGGCGCGCTTCCGCGGGCACGAAGGGGCGCGACCCCTCTGCGGAAGCCTGCCTCCGGGTGCCTCGGCGACCTGGATCCAGGACGACTGCCTGCATCCGAACCGGCGCGGGTCGCGGGCAATCGCCCGCGCGGTTGAGCGCGCCGCTTCCGCCCTTCGCCGCTGAGCTCGGGCGCTGTCCGGCACGCCCTCTCGCTCAAGATCCGCTCCACCCTTGCCGATCTGGATCGTCGAGCGATGCGAAGCACGATGCTCTTCCTCGGCATGGCAGCGGCCCTGCTCGCGCTCGGGGCGGCGTTCGCGGGCACGACGACCGAGCCCGCCGCGCCGACTCCTCCGGCCGTTCCCGCCCCGGCCGCAGCGTCGCCTGCGACGCCCGCGCCGGCCCCTGTCCTCACGCTGACGCTCTCGTCCGCAGAAGCCGTGTACGGCGACCGGATCGTTGCCCGAGGGGCCCTCGATCCTGTTCCCGCAACACCCGGCGAGCGGGTCGTGCTCGAGGTGGACGGCGGCTCCGGAGCGTGGACCGCGGTGGCGGAAGGGGCTCTCGACGGGTACGGCGCCTTCACGATCGAGCTCGAGGCGGCGGTGGCCGGCGCCGTGCGCGCGCGGGCCCCGGAGAGCAACGCCGTCAGCGAGCCGGTCGCTCTCGCGGTTACGCCGATCGTCAACACGAGGGCGGGACGGGCGACGGCGTTCCGCAGCGGGAAGCTCAGGGTCACGGTCAGGCCGGCGTGGTACAGCGGGCGTCTGCGAGCCGTGGTGCGGCAGAGCGGCGACGAGGTCGCGACGCTGTCCAGGCGTGTCCGCGGCGGCCGAGTCACCCTCACCGTCCCCACGCCCGGTGTGGGACCATTCTGGGTCGAGCTGACGCTTCCGCCCTCTGACGGCCTGTCCGAGCGGACGCTCGGCGCGAAGGTCGTCGCCCGGGGACGCGCGCTCCGTCTCGGCTCGGTCGGCCCCGACGTCAGGGGGCTCCGCGCCCGCCTCGCGCAGCTTCGCTTCTACGTGCCCCGTCCTTCCGCCACCTTCGGGGAGGAGCTCTTCGACTCGGTTATCGCCTTCCAGAAGGCGTACGGACTCTCACGGGCAGGCGCCGTCGACGCCGCCACCTGGCGCAAGCTGGCGCGCGCTCAGCCGCTCACGCCGCGCCACCGCGGGCCGTCGCCGCATATCGAGGTGAACAAGACGCGCCAGATCCTCCTCGTCGTCGAGCGCGGCGAGGTCGTCCGCGTGCTGCCGACGTCCACCGGCGCGACCGGGAACACTCCCGAGGGCCGTCACCAGATCCGCTGGAAGGCGCCGGCCACGACCACCTGGCTCGGCTCCGGGATCCTCTACCGCACGCTCACCTTCGTCGGCAACAGCTTCGCCATCCACGGGTGGTACTCGGTCCCCACCTATCCCGCCAGCCACGGCTGCGTGCGCATCCCCATCTGGATGGCCGACTGGCTCTACAACCGCTCGCCCGTGGGGGAGACGGTCTACGTCTATTGACGTGGGGGAACCTCTGGTTCTCCACGGACACCCCTCCTTCCAGGGCTCCCGAACTGTCCCGCCGCCGGCTCGACCGCCAGGTCGAAGGTCGCCCCTCGCTCGCGGAGCCTCCCGCCGGGCGAAGCCCCGGCTCGGGCGGCGAGTCGCTG
>CAZCIJ010000052.1:10265-13480 GCA_964498265.1 uncultured Gaiellales bacterium
GACCGCTGCTCTGTTCGAGGAAGTAGTAACCGTAGCCCCCGCCCCCAGGCTGCAGGTGGTGCGGGATGGAACCGTTGCCCCCGCGCCCAAGAAGGTTGCGCGCCGGGTGGACTCACTGCCTTTTGGCTCCGGCGGCGACCCGCTGCGTCCCAAGCTAGGCTCGCCCCGTGAGGGCCGTCGTCCAGCGCGTCCGCGCCGCGCGGGTGCTCGTTGACGGGGACGTCGTCGGCTCCATCCGGCGCGGGCTCTGCGTGCTCGTCGGCGTCGCCGACGGCGACGGGATCGAACAGTCGGAGCGGCTCGCCCGGCGCGTCGCGCGCCTGCGGGTCTTCGAGAGCGAGGAGGGCAAGCTCGACCGGAGCCTCGTCGACGTCGGCGGGGCCGCGCTCGTCGTCAGTCAGTTCACGCTCATCGCCGACACCGCGAAGGGGAACCGCCCGAGCTTCTCCCGCGCGGCCAGGCCGGAGGTCGCCGAGCCGCTCTGTGACCGCTTCTGCGACGCGCTCGGCCGCGAGGGCGTGGAGGTCGCCCGCGGTGTCTTCGGCGCGCGCATGCTGGTCGAGATCGCGAACGACGGACCGGTGACGATCCTGCTTGACGCATAGCGCAATTCCGCGTCGAGCGGGAATTGCGCTGCTATCCTGTAGAGGCCACCACAACTCCAGCACGCTTGGAAGTGGGCGCTCTGCGCCCGCTTTTTGTGAGGGGGGAATCTCCGGGGAGCGACAGGAACGAGCGAGTGACGCAGGTTTACGAGAAGGAACGAGAGCTTCAGCACGAGGTCGAGGAGACCGTCGCGCGGGGAGCGCCGGATGTCGAGGTGCTCGCCGTCGAGCTCCTCGGGCACGAGCGCTTCTGCGTGTACATCGATCACCCGCGGGGCGTCGACCACGCTCTCTGCGCGCGGGTCAGCGGCCTGCTGCGCGGCTACCTCGACCGCTACACGGTCGATGTCTCCTCGCCGGGCTTCCGGCGGCCGCTTCGACGCCGCGAGCACTTCGCGCGCGCCGGCGGGCGCCGCGTGACGGTACGAACGGCGCGCGAGGTTGCCGGCCGCACGCGATTCAAGGGCGAGGTCGTCACCGCGGGGGACGCCGCCGTCGCTCTGCGGGTCGCCGGCGGCGAGGTCGACATTCCGTACGACGCCATCGTCCGTAGCAACCTCATCGACGAGGACGGTCAGACGTGAGCAGAGAGATTCTCGAGGCGGTCAGGGCGATCGAACGGGAGAAGGGCATCGAGGCCGACATGCTGGTGGGAGCGCTCGAGGACGCGCTGCTCGCCGCCTACAAGAAGACGCCGGGCGCCGCCCGGCACGCTCAGGTCGCGCTCGATCGGGCAAGCGGCGATTTCCGCGTCTTCGCGATCGAGCTGCCCTCTGACCTCGAGACGCGCCTGCTCGAAGAGGCTCGCGAGCGCAAGATCGAGGAGCTCGAGGCCGCCGAGCTGGAGAACGGCGAGAAGTCGCATACCCTCATCAACGACGAGGACCTCGACATCGACTGGTCTGAGGTGCCCGAGAGCGACATGTCCAAGCGGGACGTGACCCCGGAGGATTTCGGACGCATCGCCGCCCAGACGGCGAAGCAGGTGATCCTGCAGCGGATTCGCGAGGCCGAGCGCGCGATGATGTACGACGAGTACGTCGACCGCGTCGGCGAGGTCGTCACGGGCATCGTCCAGCAGGCGGGCGACCGCAACAACGTGCTCGTCGACCTCGGGAAGGTGGAGGCCCTCCTTCCGCGCTCCGAGCAGGTCGACGGCGAGCGCTACGAGCAGGGCAGCAGGATCAAGGCCGTGATCACCGAGGTCCGCTCCGGCACGAAGGGCCCGCAGGTCATCCTCTCGCGGCGGGATCCCGAGCTCATCCGCACGCTCTTCGAGCTCGAGGTTCCCGAGGTCGCCGACAACCTCGTCGAGATCCGCGGGGTCGCGCGAGAGCCCGGCTACCGCTCGAAGATCGCCGTCCAGTCGCACGCACAGGGCGTCGACCCCGTCGGAGCGTGCGTCGGGCCGCGCGGCTCGCGCGTCCGCATGGTCGTCTCCGAGCTCCGGGGCGAGAAGATCGACATCATCCCGTGGAACCCGGAGCCGGCGCGCTTCCTCGCCAAGGCCCTGTCCCCGGCACGCGTGCGGGAGGTGCTGATCGACGACGAGGCCAAGGAGGCGACCGTGGTCGTCCCCGACGACCAGCTCTCCCTCGCCATCGGCAAGGAGGGGATGAACGCCCGCCTGGCCGCGCGCCTCACGGGCTGGAAGATCGACATCCAGTCCGACCGGCAGTTCGCGGAAGCCGAGGCCGAGGCGGCCTTCGGCGGAGTCGGCAACGAGGAGGACTTCTCGGGTCGCTGCTCCGCGGTGCTGTCGACCGGCAAGCGCTGCCCCAATGCTGCGCTTCCGGGGTCCCGGTACTGCGGCATCGCCGCCCACCGCGAGCTCGCCGCGAAGGAGGGCGAGGCCGCTGCGTAGCGTCGCGTCGCGCCATGACCACGCCGGTACGGACCTGCTCGGGCTGCGGCCGCAGGGCGCCGAAGGAGGCGCTGCTGCGCTTCGTGTCGCGAGCAGGCCGTCTCACGGCCGACCCGGAGGGCCGGGCCGCGGGACGAGGCGTGTACACGTGTCGCGACCGCGCGTGCTTCGAGCGGGCGCTCGACCGGGGAGCATTCGCTCGGCGTCTCCGGCGCGCGCTGGACGTTCCACCCGGTTTGCAGCGAGTTTACGAAGAGGTTTAAGCTGATCTGATGGCAAACGGAGGCAATCGACCGCAGCGTCCGCTCCGGCCGCGGCAAGGGACGCCTGGAGGCAAGCGCAAGCGCCGCGTCGTGATCGACGCGCCGCGTCCCCGGCCAGACGCTCGGACGCGCGAGGGCGCGCCGGCGCCGAAGCGCGACCGCGAGGGTGCGCCCGCCGTCAAGGAGGCAGGGCCGGTCAGGGTGGCCTCCGGCGCCACCGTCAAGGACCTCTCCGCGGCCTTCGGCGTCCCGGCGCCCCAGATCATCAAGATCATGATGGGCGTCGGGGAGATGGTCACGATCACCCAGTCGCTCGGCGACGAGGCGATCGAGCTGATCGCGAGCGAGCTCGGCCGGGAGGTCGAGATCAAGCACGCCGACGAGGAGGAGCTCGAGCCGGAGACCTACGAGGACGATCCGACCGACCTGACCGCGCGGCCTCCCGTCGTCACGATCATGGGTCACGTCGACCACGGGAAGACG
>CAZCIJ010000053.1:0-13398 GCA_964498265.1 uncultured Gaiellales bacterium
GATAGCACCAGTCGGTCTCCTCGCTGAAGAGGAAGAACGACTCGTCGAACAGCCCAACCTCGTCCGCAGCCTCGCGCCGGACTAGGAGCGCCGCGCCGGAGACCCAGTCGGCCTCGTACACCTCGTCGTGCTCGAAGCCCCCGACGTAGAGGGGGTTCAGCAGGCGCGTCCCGGGTGCGAGCTTCCGGAGGAAGAAGTACTCGGTCGCGAGCCGCCAGCGCGTCGGGAAGGCGCGCACCGAGCGCTGCAGGCTTCCGTCCGGGTTGAGCAGGCGAGGCCCGACGATGGCCGCCTCGGGGTGGTCGTCGGCGACGGCGACGAGCCGCTCGACGCCGTCGCCGACGACCCAGGCGTCCGAGTTCACGAGCAGGAAGTAGCGCCCCGAGGCGGCGAGCATGCCGGCGTTGTTGCCGGCGCCCATGCCCACGTTCGGCTCCTCGATGACGCGCGCGTCGGGAAAGCGTGCACGGACGAGCTCGAGCGACCCGTCGCGCGAGCCGTGGTCGACGACGATCGTCTCGCAGCCCCGAACGCTCTCGAGGCAGCGCTCCAGGTACGGCAGCCCGTCGAGGTTGACGACGACCGCGCTGACGTCTCCGCGTCGAGCGCGCGCCGCCGGCCGGCGACGCCGCACGGGCGAGGGCCTGCGCGGGTCAGACACCGCGGGTCCGCAGGACGACGGGACGGACGCTGCGCCACAGGAGGATGAGCCCGCCCGGGAGCGAGGTCGCGATCGTCACCGCGTAGAAGAGGAACCCGGTCGCGAAGGCGGCGTCGGCGTCGACGCCGAAGCGCCCCAGGAAGGCGACGAAGAACGCCTCGCGCACCCCCAGCCCGTTGATGGTGAACGGCACCATCATCACGAGGAAGAGCAGCGGGCCGAGAATGACGTACACGAGAGGCGAGACCTCGACGCCGACCGCCTCCCCGCAGAGCCAGATCGCGAGGGTGCGGACGAACTGCAGCAGCACCGTGAGGACGAGCACGACCACGAGCGCTCGCCGCTGGTCCCGGTAGGCGTGGAGCGCCTCGTAGACGGATCGCCCGGCGCGCTCGAGCCGCACGCGCGCCGCGAGCGGCTTGAGCCACGACAGCAGGACGCGCGCCCGCTTCGAGAACAGCAGCACGAAGGTCGCCGCGACGATCGCGAGGAAGACGGCCTCGATGGCGATCAGGTACTCGAGATCGTCGTAGCGGCCGACCGCGATCACGAGCCCGATCGCCACCATCACCAGCGTTCCGGCCGCGCCGACGAAGCGCTCGAGGAGCACCGCAGCTGCGACCTCGCCCTTCGCGTGCGGGCGCCGGCGGGCGTGCTCGATGATGCGCACGGCATCGCCGCCGACGCTGGTCGGCAGCACCTGCCCGGCCGCGTAGCCGACGAAGTAGAGCTTCGTCAGCCACGACAGCGGCTCGCGGATGCCCTTCGACGCGAGCAGGATCTGCCAGCGCCACGCCATCGCCCAGGTCGTGGCGAGGAAGATCGCGAGCGACGCGAGCAGCAGGAGCCCGTTCGCGTCTCCGATCAGGTCGATCGTCTGCCGCAGGTCGATCCGCCAGAGCAGGTAGGCGAGCACGCCTCCGCTCACGAGGATCTGCAGGGCGATCCTGACGCTCCGTCTCACCGCCGCTCCCTAGCGCGCGCCGCCGAGGCGAGCGTGGACCCGGCGCAGGGCGGCGACGGCGTCCGCGACGTCCTCGTCCGAGTGGGCAGGGGAGAACGGCAGCGAGAGCACCTCGGCGCCCGCCCGCTCGGCCACGGGCAGCGGCGGCTGCTCCGGGTAGCGCTCGCGGTAGTAGGTCAGCCGGTGCACGGGCAGGAAGTGGATGCTCGACCCGATCCTCTCCTCGGCCAGCGCCCGCTGGTACTCGTCCCGCGTGCCTCCCGCGAGCCCCGGGTCGATGCGGACGACGTAGAGGTGGAGCGCGTGCACGTCCCGCGGATCACGCGCCAGCGGAGTGATGCCGGCGAGCTCGGCCACGGCCTCGTCGTAGGCCGCGGCGTGCCGCAGGCGGATCTGACGATGGCGCTCGACCTTCTCGAGCTGGCAGAGCGCGATCGCGGCGAGCACGTCCGAGAGGTTCGCCTTGAAGCCCGCGACGTGCACGTCGTAGAGCGAGCCGTCGCCGCGCCGCATCAGCCGAAGCCGGTCGATCCTCGCCGCGAGCTCTCCGTCGTCCGTCGTCAGCATGCCGCCCTCGCCCGCCGCGACGTTCTTCGTCGCGTAGAGCGAGAAGCAGGTCGCGTGGGCGACGGCGCCGATCTTGCGTCCCCGGTACTCGGCTTCGGTCGCGTGCGCGGCGTCCTCGATCACCGGCAGCCCGAGCTCGAGCAGCGGGTCGAGGTCGCACGGCTGGCCGCCGAGGTCCACGGGGAGGATCGCCCGCGTGCGGGGCGTCACCGCCTCGGCCGCGCGCGCGGGATCGAGGTTGAGATCTCCCTCCCGCACGTCGGCGAAGACGGGCCTGGCGCCGGCGTGGACGACGACGTTCGCCGTCGCGGGCCAGGTGATGGGCGTCGTGATCACCTCGTCGCCCGGTCCGATGCCGAGCGCGACGAGGGCGAGGTGCATCGCCGCCGTCGCCGAGGAGACGGCGAGCGCGTGCGCCGCACCCGTGTAGGAGGCGAAGCGCCGCTCGAGCTCGGCCGCGGCCGGGCCCGTCGTCAACCAGCCCGAGCGCAGGGTCCTCGCGACCGCCTCGATCTCGTCGTCGCCGACGGCCGGGGGCTGGAACGAGAGGAACGTCTCGCGACGCGGCCCGGGCGGGAGCACGCCGCTGCCACGGGAGCGCCCGGCGCCCGTCACGGTGTCCCGGTCGAGCCGGGAATCGCTACGCGGTCCACGGCCGACGTCTCGAAGCGTATTGTCGCTGCCGCGCGGTCCGCCCGCGCGAGCGCGTCGTCGCGCGAGTCGCCGACCGCAAGGACGAACCCGGCGCGATCCGCCCCGCGCCGCAGCGCCCCGAAGGTGAACCCTTCTCGCCGGTACGAGCGGGCCTCGATCGCGCCCTCGAAGCTCTCCGCTTGGCGCACGCCGCGGACGCGGCGAAGCTCCCCTGGAGGGGCGACGAGGAAGCGGACGCACGCGCCTCCGACCGGCTGAGGCGACGGCGGCGAGACCGGCTCGCCGAGCGCGGACGAGAGTGCGAGAGCGTTCAGATCGACCCCGAGGGCGGCCTTGCAGAGCTCCGCGTCGTGCCCTCCGCCGAGACGCGCCGCGAGCTCGACGACCCTGACCCCGTCGGCGCCGACGAGGACCTGGGTATAGGTCGGCCCGTCGGCGATCCCGAGCGCCGCCGCGGCGCGGCGCGCGGCGGCCGCGGCCTCGTCCGCGCGCTTGCCCGGCCAGACATGCGCGAGCGCCACGCCGAAGGCAGACGTCGACGTCAGGCGGTCGGTGACCGTGAGCGGGTGGAGCTCACCCCCGATCGAGAAGGCGTTGACGGTCACCTCGGGCGCTCGCACGAGCTCCTCGACGAGGCAGAGCCCGCTGCGGGAGGCGGCGAGCGCCGTCGCGACGGCCGCGGCGAGCTCGTCCTCGTCGCGCACGAGCGTCAGACCTCGCTGGCCCTGCCGGTCAGGGGCCTTCACCACGCACGGGAGGCCGAGCTCGGCGCACGCTTCCTCGGCTTCGCCGAGCGCCGCGCACACGGCGAAGCGCGGCTGGGGAACGCCCTCGTCGCGAAAGCGCTCGCGCTGGCGCAGCTTCGAGACCGCCAGCGCAGCCGCCTCCGCATCGATCGGGTGCGGCAAGCCGAGCCGGCCCGCGAGCCGGGCCGCGATCGCCACCGGCCAGTCAATCCCCGGCGCGATGACGCCGCCGACGCCCTCGGCGCGCGCCAGGCGGTCGAGGCCTTCCTCGTCCTCGGCCGAGACGAGGGCGCGGCGATCCGCGAGCTCGAAGCCCGGCGCGCCCGGGTCGCGATCGCAGGCGATCACGAAGAGGCCGCGCTCCCGCGCGGCCCTGAGAAGGCCGAGCTGCGCCGGCCCGGCGCCTAGGACGAGTAGACGTCTGCCTGCGTGCGAGGGATCTCCTCCCACCAGCCGCGATTGTCCACGTACCAGGCGATGGTACGCTCGAGCCCGCTCTCGAAGCTCGTTCGCGCCCGCCAGCCGAGCACGCGCGCCGCCTTCTCGGTCGATCCGATATGCCGGCCGACCTGCCCGGGCCGATCGGCGACGTGCACCCGCAGCGAGGCGGGCTTGCCCAGCCCGGCGAGGACGAGGTCGGCGATCTCCAGGACGGTGACGTCCACGCCGGTCGCGACGTTGATCACCTCTCCCGCGATCTCGTCGACGTCGACCTCGAGCGCGCGCTCGATCGCCTCGGAGTCGTCGTCGACGAACAGCCAGTCTCGGCTCGCGAGCCCGCCGCCGTGGATGGTGAGCGGCTCGTCCCGGAGCGCCTGCGTGATGAAGCGCGGGATCACCTTCTCCGGATGCTGGTAGGGCCCGTAGTTGTTGAAGGGGCGCAGGATGACGATCGGCAGCCCGTAGGTGACGACGTAGGCGTAGGCGAGCCGGTCGCCTCCCGTCTTGGTGGCCGCGTAGGGGCTGCGCGGGTTGAGGGGATGCTCCTCGGCCATCGGGTCGGTCTCCGCGGTGCCGTAGACCTCGCTCGACGAGATGAGGACGAAGCGCTCCACCGGGGTCTCGCGGATCGCGTCGAGCAGGATCTGCGTCCCTTCGACGTTCGTCGTCACGAACTCCGACGCGCCGGCGACGATCGACTTCTCGACGTGAGACTCGGCCGCGGCGTTCACGATCACGTCGACTCCCGCGACGACCTCGTGGACGAGGCCCGGATCGCGGATGTCGCCGTGGACGAAGGAGAGTCGCTCGTGACCGAGGACGTCGGCGAGGTTGCGCGCGTTCCCCGCGTACGTCAGGGCGTCCAGCGAGACGACGTCGTACGGCGTGTGCGTCAGGAGGTGACGGATCAGGTTCGAGGGGATGAACCCGCAGCCGCCGGTGACGAGCACCGTCTTCTTCGGCTTCACGAGCGGACGCGCTCCGTTCGGCACGGTCGAGGGAGATCGTGGCGAAGCACTAGGCCCCTAGAGCTCCCGCTCGATGGTGTACAGGGGCCGCCCCTCGACGTCGCGCTGGATGCGCGCGAGGTACTCGCCGACGAGGGCGAGTATGAACCCCTGCAGGCCGAGCACGCCCAAGACGAGGCCCGCCAGGAAGAGCAGGCCCGGGAAGTCCGAGCGCACGATCCAGCTCACGAGCCCCCAGACGACGACGGCGGCGGCAGCGACCGAGCAGATCGCGCCGAGCATCATGCCGGCGAGCTGGATCGGCTGAGGCCAGAAGCCCGCGAGGACGTGGAGGGCGAGCCGCGTCAGCCGCAGCGGCGAGTAGCGCGACCGATCCCTGCGCGGACCGTTCGCGACGTCCACCTCGACGACGCTCGCGCCCGTGGAGAGCACGAGCGCCTTCGTGAACTTCTGCTTGCCGATCGCGTCGAGCACGGGGGCGATGGCGTCGCGGCGGTAGGCGTTGAAGGCGCAGCCGAAGTCGGAGATCTCGGCGCCGGTGAAGCGGCGGAGCATGCCGTTGATCCAGCGTGACGGCAGCATCCTGCCCCAGGACTCCTCGCGGCCGAGCCGGCGGCCGCTGGCCACGTCGGCGCCTGCCTCGACCGCGGCCACGAGCCGTGACACGTCCGCGGGATCGTTCTGGAGATCCCCGTCCATGGTGACGACCACGGAGCCTCGAGCGCGTGCGATGCCGGCGTGCATCGCCGGATGCTGGCCGAAGTTCCGCTTGAAGCGGACCGCCCGAACTCGCGGGTCGGACGCGTGGAGAGCCTCGACGATCGTCCACGTTGCGTCGCGCGAGCCGTCGTCGACGACGATGAGCTCGTACGGGCGGCCGAGCGCATCGAGCGCCGCTGCGGTCCGGCGGTACAGCTCCTCGAGCGTGCCCGCCTCGTTGAAGACGGGGACGACGAGGGAGATCTCGGGGAGGCCATCGTCGACCGCCGAGAGCGCGATAGCGCGAGGCGCGAGCTCCGTCTGCATCTCGATCGACCGGTCTCCGATGCTAGCACCAGTCGGCATACCCACTCCGGGGGCATCCGTACTCGCCCGGAGCCGTACTCTCACCTGCTCCTGACGGTCGCGGGCGAGCGAGAGGCTCGCGCTCACGTTCCGGACCGGCCCTACGGCAGCCGGTCAGCGTCCCGGATCCGGTAGCCGAACCCGGCGACGCTTCGCTCGAAGCGCTGCTCGAGGACCCAGCGGCGAATGCGCGAGAGCTTCCGCCATCGCGCGAAGTACGCGTCGTTGCCGTCGGGGCGAGGCTCGAACGTCGTCGCGTGAGTGGGGAGCCCGAGGAATCCGTAGAGCCCGTCGAGGCACTCCTGCGTGCGCGCGATCAGATGCTCGTAGCTCACGACCGTGACGCGCGCGAGGCGCGACCTGTCCTGCCCGAAGATGCCGTGGGCGACGATCCAGTGCCGCAACAGCGACGAGAGCGAGGTCTTCGACCACTTCTGCGTCGCGAGCGAGACGGCGACCGGATGGCGAGTGATGACGACGAACGCGGCGCTGGGAAAGAGCGCCTGGAGGAACCGCGTCCGGATGAGGTTCGGCGGCGACTTCTCGACGAGCACGGGCTTCGAAGCGTCCCAGTGGAGCGACCACTGCTCGAAGAGCCGCTCCGCATTCGCGGCCGAGGCGAGCGGCGAGGCCTCAGTGAGATGGGCCTCGGCGGCGAAGGCGAACCGTCCCGGGCCGCCGTAGGCGCGCGCCGGCGGGTAGACGGTCTGCAGGTGCTGCCCCTCGTCGGCCGGAACGCCCGTCTTCGCGAACGCGCTGACGAGAGGGTGCTCGGCGAGGCAGCGCGTGAGCAGCGTGGTCCCGCTGCGGTGGAGGCCGCCCACGAACACGAGCGTACGATCGTCCCAGGGTGGCATCGAGCGGCGATGCTATCCGCCGCATGGCTTCAGGGAGTGCAGGCGCGGCCTGTCTAGACTTGCCCGACGTGCCCGCGCAATCCCTCCGGCTCCTCGGCGTGGCCGACGGACGCTCGATCAACGTGGCTCGGTGGGCGCGGCGGCTCGTCGAGCGCGGACACGAGGTGCACCTCGTCTCCGACCGCATCCCGCCGAACGGCGCCGCGATCGAGGGAGTCGGGGTGCGCGACGTGCGCTCGCTCGAGACGCTCACCGGCCCGCCCGGCCTGCGCCGCTTCACGATCGCGCCGGCGATCGGGCGCCTCGCGAGATCGCTCGACGTGGACGTCGTCCACGCCCACTACCTCTTGCCCTACGGCTGGTGGGCAGCTCGAGCGGGACGCCATCCGCTCGTCGTGAGCCCCTGGAGCAGGGACATCTTCGTGGACGTGCAGGAGAGCCGCAGGGGGCGCAGGCGGGCCGTCGAGGCCATCGCGGCAGCCGACGAGCTCGTCGTCAACTCGGAGGCGAACCGCGTCGCGTCCATCGAGCTGGGCGGCGATCCCGCCCGGATTCGTGAGATCATCTGGTACTCGGAGCTCGAGCGCTTCGGGCCCGAGCGAGCCGATCCCGGCTTCCGGGCCCGGCGAGGCTGGCCTCAGGACGCGCTCGTCGTGCTCTCGCTGCGGAACTACCGGCCGTACACCAACCTCGACGTCGTGGTACGCGCCTTCGCGCGGGCCGTCCGGGAGGAGCCTCGCGCGCGGCTCCTGCTCGCGGCGCGCGGCGGCCCCACCAGGGCAGAGCTCGAGAGGCTCGTGGATGAGCTCCACGTGCGGCCGCTCGTCGCCTTCGAGCGCGTCGAGTGGGAGGACCTGCCCGCGGCGAGCGCGAGCGCCGACATCGCGATCACGATCGCGGGCTCGGACTCGACCCCGGCCTCGCTCCTCGAGGTCATGGCGTCGGCCGTGCCCGTGGTCGCTGGCCGGACGTGGTCGATCGACGAGTGGATCGGCCCGGACAGCGGCGGCTTTCTCGTCGAGTGCCGGGACGAGGACGCGGTGACTGCCGCTCTGATCGCGCTCCTGCGCGACCCCGAGCTGCGGAGACGGCACGGAGCGCGCAACGAGCGCTTCGTTCGAGAGCGGCTCGCAGACCCAGGCGCCCAGCTCGAGGAGCTCTACCTCGAGCTCCTCGGCCGGCGATGAGGACCGGCACACGTCCCCACGGGGCCACCCCGTGCCTCCACCCGCTTTCAGCCTATCGGCGGGGAGCGCGCGCGTGGTGCGCGCAGTGTGACGGGAGCGGGCGAGAAGCGTGAAGGTTCTCGTCCTGGGCCTCGACGGGGCCGACTACGACGTCGTCTGCGAGCTCCTCGCGGCGGGGCGCCTGCCCACGATCGGCAGGATCGCCCGCGAGGGCGCGTTCGGGCCGTTGCGCTCGACGATCCCCGCCGTGACGCCCACCGCCTGGTCGTCGTTCCTCACGGGGCTCAACCCCGCCGGCCACGGCATCTTCAACTTCTCGACGAACCCCAACCGGAGCCCTCAACGTATCGAGAGCGCGGCCAGCCGCGCGGGAGCGCCGCTGTGGCGCCGGCTCGGCGCCGCGGGGCTGCGCTCGGCGTTCGTGGCCATCCCGTTCACGTACCCGGCCGAGCCGGTCGACGGCGTCGTCGTCACCGGCTACGGCGGGCCCCAGCGGCCGCAGATCCTCCCGGACTCGGCGAGGGCGAGGATCCTCGCCGCCTACCCGAACCTCGTCACGGCGCACCATCCCATGGTCGAGCGCTGGTGGGAGGACTTCCCCGGCTACACCCGGCGGCTGCTCGAGCACGTGGAGGAGACCGCCGGCGTGTGCCGCCTGTGCCTGGAGCTCGATCCCGAGATCGCCGTGCTCTGCGCCGACTTCATGAGCTCTGACCATGCCGGCCATCTGGGCTACCACCGTCTCGACCCGTCGCACCCTGCGCACGATCCCGCCGCGGCCGGAGACGAGCTCGTGCAGGTCTACGAGGCGGTCGACCGGGCGTGCGGGGAGCTGATCGACGTCGCGGAGCGCGTCTGGGGGGAGCAGCCGACGGCGATCGTCCTCTCGGATCACGGCATGAAGCCGATCCACTGGTCGTTCCACGCCAACCGCTGGCTCGAGGAGGCTGGACACCTGCGCTTTCGGCGCCGGTCGCTGCAGCCTCTCGGGGGCGGATCGCTCGACGCCCTGGCGAAGGTCGACCAGCGGCTTGCCCGCACGACGCGCTGGTACGGCCGCGCGCTCGACGCGCTCCCGCTGCTCCCGCATCCAGGGAGCGAGCGTGCGTTCGCCGACATCGAGTTCGGTCGCACCCGCGCGTACTGCTTCGCGACGGGCGGTCAGATCTTCCTCGGCGAGGCGACCGGAGCCCGCCGCGACGCCCGCTACGCGGACCGGCTCGCGGAGGAGCTCGCCTCGATCCGGCATCCCGAGACGAACGACACGGCCTTCGAGGTCCGACGGAAGGAGGAGCTCTACCGTGGGCCGTACCTCGACAAGGCGCCCGAGCTCGTCCTCCTTCCGAACGACGAGCGCATCCACGTCGATTCGTCGCGCCGGCCCTGGCCGGCGGCGTTCGAGCGCCACGATCGCCTCGACCCGGAGGTGTTCTACGGGTACTCCGGTCACCACGCCCTCACGGGCGTGCTCGCGGCGGCGGGCCCGGGGATGCGGCCCGGGGACGTGCCGGAAGGCAGCGAGATCACCCAGCTTCCCGCCACCGTCCTGCGTCTCCTCGGCATCGACGCGCCCGACCTCGACGGAGCGCCGATCGAGGCGATCCTCGAGCCAGTCGAGACCGTGAGCTCCCGGCCGAGGCAGGCCGACGGGACGCTCCCGAGCGAGCGGTCGGTCTACTCGCCCGAGGAGGAGGCGCAGCTCGTCGAGCGCTTGCGCGACCTCGGCTACGAGTAGCCTCTTTCACGTGATCGCACCCCAGTGCGCGCCCGGCGCGCCCACCGTGGAGTCATGAGCTCCACACGCGTTCAGTCGGGCGCGCCGACCGAGCGACGAGACGACTACGCGAGACAGCGGCTCGGCATCGCCGGACTCGCAGGCGACGCGGCGTTCTACGGCGCCGCCCGGGCCGTCCTCAAGTCGCTCGCCTTCCTGCTCGTCCCGCTCTACGCGCACTTCCTCGCACCCGCGGAGTTCGGGCGGCTCGAGCTCGTCCTCGCCACGGTCGCGCTCGTCGACGTCGTCATCAGCGCGGGGATGGACGGCGTCTTCGCGCGCTTCTACTTCGACCGGGACACGCCCGATTGGCGCCGGCGGATCATCACGCTCTACCTCCTGATCGAGTCCGTCTACCCGGCGCTGGTCGTCTTCCCTCTCGTGATCTTCTCCGCCGGCCTGTCCGACCGCATCTTCGGCGTGGAGACGTACGCGGGGTTCTTCGTGATCGCGCTCGTCGACATCTACCTCACGAACATCGTCGACCTGCCCATGAACCTCACGCGGCTGCGCCGCAGGAGGCGCCGCTTCGCCTTCTACTCCCTCGCGCGCGGTCTCACCCAGATCGTCTTCACCGTGCTCCTCGTCGCCGTCTGGCACCTGGGCGTGAAGGGCATCCTCATCGCCTCGCTCGTCGCGGTCGGCGTGGCCTTCGCCCTCACGCTCCGGGAGTACCTCTTCGACCTTACGCGCCGGATCGACTGGCGCGTCGGCCTCGAGATGGCGCAGTTCGCCTGGCCGGGGATCATCGGCGGGCTCGCCTTCTACGGCATGAACATGCTCGACCGCTTCTTCGTGAAGCACTACCACGGTCTCGCCGACGCCGGGCTGTACGGAGTTGCGTTCCGCTACAGCCAGGTCGTCGTCGTCGCCGTGCTCGCGTTCCGCATGGGCTGGACGCCGTGGCACTACCCCTGGCTGCGCAGCGGACGTCACCGGCAGATGGTCGCGCGCGGCGCCATGTACTACTTCTTCGCCACCGGCTTCCTGGCCGTCTTCGTCGCGGCGTGGATCCTCCCGGTCTTCCACGTGCTGATGCCCGAGCGCTACTGGGACGCCACCCGAGCCGTCGCGCCGCTCGCGCTCGCCGCGGTCTGCATGGGCGCCTACACCGTGTTCGCCGTGGGGCTCAACGTGACCAAGCGCATGCGGCTTCTGCCGCCCCTCGCCGTGGCCGGAGCGGCGCTCGCCGTCGGCCTCTACTTCGCGCTCATCCCGCCCTTCTCGTTCGTCGGCGCCGCCTGGGCCACGGTCGGCGCCATGGCCGGCCTCTCCCTGCTCGTGCTCGCCGTCTCCAACCGGATCTACCCGGTGCCATGGGACCGGGGGCGCATCGTTCTCGTCCTCGGGCTCGCCGTCGGCCTGTGCCTGGCCTCGCTCGCCGTCGACGCCTGGCTCCCGATCGCCCTCTCGGTCCCGGCTCGGATCGGGATCACGATCGCGTTCCCGGCCGCGCTCCTGGCGGCCGGATTCTTCCCCCGCGCCGACCTCGAGGCGCTTCGCTCGCGTCTGCGCGGGCTGCGCGAGCGCCGCCGCTGAGCGCTTCCCACTAGAGTGCTCCCAGCCAGAGGTACGGTCATGATTCGCCGGCGAGAACCGAGCAGGCCAAGGACGAGCGCGCTGACCGCGCGCCTGGATACCACAAGGTCATATCGGGGCGACCGAGGACGCGGGCATGCGAAGCGTTCGCAGCCGCGCGAACCGGGGCGTACTTCTGGCGGGGAGCACTAAGCTCGCCCGGTGCAAGCCCTGCGCGTCCTCGTGACGGCTTGCGGCGCCCCGGGAACGGCTGCGCTGCTGCGAGCGCTGCGCCGGAACGGCGAGCGCGACATCACGCTCATCGGGTGCGACATGAACGACCGCGCCGTCGGGCGTCTCCTCTGCGACGGCTTCCGCCGCGTGCCGCCCGGCTCGAGCCCGCTCTTCCCGGAGGCCGTCGAGGGCATCTGCCGTGACGAGCGCATCGACGCCGTGCTTCCGCAGTCGTCTCACGACCTCCTCGGCCTCGCCGAGTCACGCTCCGACTTCGCCGCCCAGGGGATAGCCGTCCTCGTCGCGTCCCCGGACGCGATCCGGACGACCGTCGACAAGGCGCGATGCTACGGGCTGCTCGAGGAGATCGGCGTGCGGATACCGCGCTGGCGCGGCGTGCGCGGAGGACGCGAGCTCGCGCGCGCAGCGCACGACCTCGGCTATCCTCGCGTGCCGGTCTGCCTCAAGCCCGTCCAGAGCTCCGGCTCGCGCGGCTTCCGCGTGCTCGACGCGAGCGCCGACCGCCGTCACCAGCTGCTCCACGAGCGTCCCGGCCACCTCGCGCTGCGCCTCGAGGAGGTCGTCGAGCTCCTGCCCGAGGTCGGCGGGGAGGAGATGATCGTGATGGAGCTCGCCGAGGGAGGCGAGCGCACCATCGACGGGATCGCCGGCGGCGGACGCCTGCTGCTCGGTCACCCGAAGACGCGTGAGGCCGTTCGAGCAGGCCTTGCCATGTACTTCGAGACGCTCGAGGACGACGGACTCATGGAGGTTGCGCGCCGGATCGTCGGCGCGCTCTCCCTCGATCACTTCTTCAACGTCCAGCTCGTCGGCGACGCGGTGATCGAGGTCAACGCGCGCATCTCGACGGTCGTCTACCAGGAGGATCTCAACCTGCCCTACCTCGGCCTGAAGCGCGCGCTCGGAGAGCTCGACGCGGAGGAGGTCGCTGCGTACGCGCGCCGCGTCCGGCCCACGCGGCGGGCGCTGCGCTTCTTCGACCAGGTCGAGTGGGACGACTGAGCACTGCGCACAGCCCTCGCCGGCCGGCCGATCTTCGGGGCGCCGTCCTCACTCGGCTGCTCGGGAAGAAACCGAACGTGGGAAACGCCCTCTCCACTTCCATTCTACGCCGCACACGGGGCCTTCATGAAGCCCCGGATCGTGCTGCATAATCGCCCGCCGCAAGCCAAGACCTACGGAGATGGGAGGAGCGAGATGCGCGTGTTGCTGTGGGCGTATCGGGCGGGAGTG
Source organism: uncultured Gaiellales bacterium (assembly GCA_964498265.1). Classification (GTDB taxonomy): domain Bacteria; phylum Actinomycetota; class Thermoleophilia; order Gaiellales; family Gaiellaceae; genus CAZCIJ01. The sequence continues at coordinate 12,891 of CAZCIJ010000053.1, forward strand.
TGGCTGTGACCGGGCACGCGGTGGTGATCGTCGGAGGAGGTCCGACAGGGCTGATTTTGGCGGGCGAGTTGGCCTTGGCGGGGGTCGACGTCGCCATTGTCGAGCGACGCGCCAGCCAGGACCTCGCCGGCTCGCGCGCGGGCGGTTTGCACGCACGCACCATCGAGGCTCTCGATCAACGTGGAATCGCTGATCGGTTCCTTTCGCAGGGGCAGGTGTTCCAGGTTGCGTCCTTCTCCCACATCCCTTTGGACATCAGCGACTTTCCCACCCGGCACAACTACGTGCTCGGGCTGCGGCAGAACCGCTTCGAGGAGATCCTGGCCGGCTGGGTTGGCGAGCTGGCGGTGCCGATCTATCGCGGACGGCAGGTGACGGGCTTCGCGCAGGACGACACCGGCGTCGACGTTGAGGTGTCCGACCGCCAGCCGCTGCGGGCGCAATACCTCGTCGGCTGCGACGGAGGACGCAGCCTGATCCGCAAAGCCGCCGGCATCGAGTTCCCCGG
>CAZCIJ010000054.1:0-13380 GCA_964498265.1 uncultured Gaiellales bacterium
GTCCGCGCCCGGCGGACGGCTCGCGCCGCCCGGGCGCGCGTCCGCGCTCGGGGCGGACGGGCCCGCGGGACGCTCGGCGCCGCCCGAACGACCGCCGAGAGCCTCGAGCTCCGCCGCGATCTGCGAGAGCGTCGCTCGGATCGACCCGACGAGGCCGAGCTCCACGGGGTAGTTCCGCGCCACCTGGCCGCGGTCGGACGCCAGCTGGACGAGCCGCACGCCGCGAGGGACGGCGCTTCGCACCGTGTAGTGGTGCGCGGGGAACGCGTGGGCGCCAACGACGAAGACGACGTCGTGGCGCGTCAGGAGCTCGGCGATGCCGACATTGCTCGTCGGCAGCATGCCCGCGTACAGCGGGTGATCGAGCGGGAAGCTGATCGCGTCGAAGAGAGGCTGATGGTAGGTGGTGGCCTGCAGGCGCTCGGCGACGCGCACGAGCTCCTCGAGAGCGCCCTCGTGCGCGACCGAGTTGCCCGCGACGATCGCCGGGCGGTCGGCTTGGACGAGGAGCCCGGCCGCCTCGGCGCTTCCCTCGGAGGCGCCGGCCTGCCGGATCGGCGAGCGCTCAGGCGGCTCCTCGTCGAGCGTCTGGTCGAGGAGGTCCATGGGAACCGAGACGAGCACCGGGCCCGAAGGCGGCGCCTGCGCCGTCTGGAAGGCCCGGCGCGCGACGGGAAGGAGGTCGTAGGGCTGGTGCACCTCGACCGCCTCCTTGCAGACGGCCCGCGCGATCCCGACGACGTCGCCGCTGAGCATCGGCGCCTGGTCCAGGTGCCGTTGATCCTGCTGGCCGGCGATCGCCACGAGCGGGGTGCGGGAGGTGCGTGCGTTGTGGAGCCCGATGAGGCCGTTGGCGACCCCCGCGACGATGTGCAGGAGCACCGCGGACGGGCGCCGTGTCGCCCGCGCGTAGCCGTCGGCCATGGCCACGACCGTCGCCTCCTGGAGACCGAGCACGAAGTCGGTCGCGGTCGAGCGCCCGAGCTCGGCCATGAGCGGCAGCTCCGTCGTTCCCGGGTTGCCGAACAGGCGGTCGACGCCTTCGGACCGAAGCAGCTCGAGCAGGGCCCGGCTGAGCGTGACGGGCGCGGCCCGCCGCGCGCCGGCGGCGCGCTCCTCCTGGGCGAGCGCCGGGGGACGAAGCGTCTGCGGCGTGTCCGGCACGTTCGGGTCGATTCTCCGCGCTTCCGAGAGGCTACCCGTACGCGAACCGGACGCGGTTACCCGTATCGATCCAGACCGCCTTCACCTCGGTGTACCCGTGGAGCGCATCGAGGCCGATCTCCCGGCCCTGGCCGCTCTGCTTGAAGCCGCCGAATGGCATCGCGTGGGACACGACCCGGTAGTTGTTCACCCAGACGGTCCCGGCCCGGATCCGCGACACCATCCGGTGGGCGCGCCCCACGTTCTCGGTCCACACTCCCGCCGCCAGCCCGTACGGCGTGTCGTTCGCGATCCGCACGGCCTCCTCCTCGTCCGCGAACCGCAGCAGGCACGCCACCGGGCCGAAGATCTCCTCGCGAGCCACCCTCGAGCCGCTGTCGACGTCTCCGAACACGGACGGCTCGACGAAGAGGCCCCGGCGCTCGGGCCGGCCGCCGCCCGTGAGCAGGCGCAGGCCGTCCGCGACGCCGGCGTCGAGGTAGCCGAGCACCTTGTCGAGCTGCGGTCGCGAAGCCAGGGGGCCGAGCTGGGTCTTTGGGTCGAGCGGGTCGCCCATGCGAAGCATTCGCGCCCGCTCCACGAGCAGCTCGGCCACCTCGTCGTAGACGCTGTCCTCGACGAGGACGCGCGAGCCGGCCATGCAGGTCTGTCCCGTGGCGGCGAAGACGCCGGCCATGATCCCGTTGACCGCGTTGTCGAGGTCGGCGTCGGCGAAGATGACGTTCGGAGACTTCCCGCCGAGCTCCAGCGAGACGCGGGCGTTGCGCTCGGCTGCGGCTCGAGCGACCGCCCGTCCCGTCGCGGTCGACCCCGTGAAGGCGATCTTGTCGACGCCCGGATGGCTGACGAGCGCCGTCCCGGCGGGATCGCCGTAGCCCGTCACGACGTTGACGACTCCGGGCGGGAAGCCCGCTTCGACCACGAGCTCGGCGAGAGCGAGCGTCGAGGTGGGTGTCACCTCGGACGGCTTGACGACGATCGTGTTCCCGGCCGCCAGAGCGGGCAGCAGCTTCCAGCCGAGCAGCGCCAGAGGGCTGTTCCAGGGCGTGATCGCCGCAACGACGCCGACGGGCTCGCGCACGCTGTAGGTCACGAAGTTCGGGACGCTCGAGGGCACGGTCGCTCCGTGGAGGGTCTCGGCGAGCCCCGCGAAGAAATGGCAATCGGACGCGACGGCATGCGCGCCCGGCAGCATCTCCGAGATGAGCTTCCCGTTCTCGTGGATCTGGCGGCGCGCGAGCTCCTCTGCCTCGTCCTCGACGAGCTGGCCGAGCCTGCGCAGCAGCGATGCCCGTTCCTCCGGGGTGGTCTGCGGCCAGCCGCCTTCGTCGAACATGCGGCGGGCCGACTGCACAGCACGGTCGACGTCGGCGGCTCCCGCGGCAGGCAGCCACCCCCACGGCTCCTCCGTGTAGGGGTCGACGCAGCGGAAGGTCTCACCGGACGCGGACTCGACCCACTCGCCGCCGATGAGCATCCTGAACCTGCGCTCTGTCTCGTCCTCCGGCCAGCGCGGATCGGCTGCCGGCCCGACGGCGCCGTCTCCGCGATCGGGGTCGTCCTTCCTCGCAGCGCGTGCGGTCACCACACCTCCCCCTCGAGCTCTCGACCACCGATACTAGAGGCTTTGATGTGGAACTCGAGCGCCCGTGGGGGCTTCCGCGACCAAGCAGCTCGCCCGCCCCCGGCCGGCGGAGCCCGTCCCCTACTGCGGCGTGCGCGGGCGCTGCTACGGTGGCCTCGTGGCCAAGCTCATCCTCATCTCCGCGCCTCGGGTTCCCGAGCGCCCGGACGGTCTGGGCGACGGCGTCCCGGGCGACGACGAGGCGCTCGACGCGTACTCGCAGGCCGTCACGACGGTCGCGGAGCGCCTCGCTCCCTCGGTCGCCAACCTCAAGGTCTTCCGGCGCACCCGCGGGGGCACGCGCCAGGCGGGGGGCGGCAGCGGCGTGGCCGTGACCGCGGACGGCTTCATGCTCACGTCCGCGCACGTCATGGCAGCCTCGGGCGGCGGGGCACGCGGAGCGTTCGCGGACGGGCGAGAGGTCGAGGTCCGCCTCGTCGGAAGCGACCCTCTCTCGGACTTGGCCGTGCTGCGCGCCGACGGCGCCGACTTCGTCCCGGCGGAGCTCGGAGACGCCGAGGGTCTGCGCGTGGGGCAGCTCGTCGTCGCGATCGGCAACCCTCACGGCTTCGGCGGCTCCGTGACGGCCGGTGTGGTCTCCGCTCTCGGCCGCTCGCTTCCGGCTCGCTCCGGAGCGCACGTCCGCTTCGTCGAGGACGTGATCCAGACCGACGCGGCGCTGAACCCGGGAAACTCGGGGGGTGCGCTCGCGGACAGTCGCGGGCGCGTCGTCGGCATCAACACCGCGGTCGCCGGGGTCGGCCTGGGGCTCGCGATTCCGATCAACGCTGCGACGCGCACTATCGTCGCGGCGCTGATGAGCGAGGGACGCTACCGGCGCGCCTCGGTCGGCGTGGCCGTGGGCACGCGCCCGCTGCCGCCTCGGATCGCCGCCCGTCTCGGCCGCGCCGACGGCATCGAGGTGATCGACGTCGTCGGGGGCAGCCCCGCACACGAGGGAGGGCTCCGTTCGGAGGATCTCGTCGTCGCCGTCGACGGCGCACCCGTCGCGCGCGTGGACGACCTGCAGCGCCTGATGACCGGCGACCTCGTGGGACGACCCGTGACGCTCAGCGTCATCCGCGGGGGACGCGAGATCGACGTCGAGCTCGTTCCGGTCGAGCTCGACGCGTAGAGGCCCGTCGGCGACACCCGGCGCACGCCGGTCGCGCCGGGGGGCTCGGCCGCGGCCGCCCTACGAGCCCCCCTTAGCCTCTGCCGCAGCGCTCCCCTGATCAACCTCCTGCGACGCTCGAGAGCGAGTCCTCGAGGATGTCGAGTCCGCGCTCGAGGTCGCCGTCGCCGATCACGAGCGGAACGAGGATGCGGAGCACGTTCGAGTAGAGGCCGCAGGAAAGGAGCAGGAGCCCCCGCTCGCGCGCGGCGGCGATGGCTGCGCCGGCGAGCCGGGGCGCGGGCGCCTTCGTCTCCCGATCGTCCACGAGCTCGAGCGCGAGCATCGGCCCGAGGCCGCGAACGTCTCCGACGGCCGGGACGCGCTCGGCGATGCGATCGAGCCGCGCGCGCATCCGTCGCCCGAGCTCGCGAGCGCGCAGCTGGAACTCCGGGTCCGACGCCGCGTCCAGAGCCGCGAGCGCCGCGACGCAGGACACCGGATTGCCCCCGAACGTCCCTCCGAGCCCGCCGGGCTGGGGCGCGTCCATGAGCTCGGCGCGGCCGGTGACGCCGCCGAGCGGCATGCCGCCGCCGATCGACTTGCCGTACGTGACGAGGTCGGGCTCGACGCCGTAGTGCTCGATCGCCCACATCGGCCCAGTCCGGCAGATCCCCGTCTGGATCTCGTCGTCGACGTAGAGAATGCCGTGACGCTCGCAGATCTCGGCGAGACGCCGAGGGAAGTCGGGGGTCATGGGGATGAAGCCGCCTTCTCCCTGCACCGGCTCGAGTACGGCGCAGGCCACGCTCTCCGGATCGACGTCGCTTGCGAAGAGCCGCTCGAGCGCCGCGACGGCGTCGTCTGCGGTCACGCCGCGGTAGGTGTACGGCGCGGGCACGCGGTGCACCTCGGGAGCGAACGGGCCGAAGCCCCGCTTGTAGACGAGCTTGCTCGTCATCGTCATGGTCAGCAGCGTGCGACCGTGGAACGCGTGGTCGAAGACGATCACCGCGGGCCGCCCCGTCGCTGCTCGCGCGATCTTGACGGCGTTCTCGACCGCCTCGGCGCCCGAGCTGACGAGGAACGACTTCTGGTCGGCGCCCCGGCAGGGCGAGAGGTCCGCCAGGCGGCGACAGAGCTCGATGTACGGCTCGTACATGCCGACGATGAAGCACTGGTGCAGGTAGCGGTCGACCTGCTCGTGGATCGCCGCGACGGCGGCGGGAAGCCCGTGCCCCGTGTTCTGGCAGCCGAGGCCGCCGGCGAAGTCGACGTAGCGGCGGCCGTCGACGTCCTCGATGATCGCGCCTTCGGCCCGGGCGACGACGAGCGGCGCCGTCGAGACACCGCGTGGAACGTAGCGCTCCCGAAGCTCGACCAGCCGTTCCGTCTCAGCTCGTTGCCGAAGCGACATGCGCTCGAGTGTAGCCGGGGAGGCTCGAGCCGTCGATGGACGCTCCGGCGCAAGACGAGGGCCGTGACTTGGCCACGAGAGCCCTTCAGGCGAGCGGTACGAGCCTCGTCGCGGTCGCCTTGAACGACGCAACCACGATCTCCCCGCGCACGAGGCCGAGTCGGTCCGCCGACACGGCGGTGACCTCGGCTACGAGCGGGCCCACGCGCAGCCGGACGCGGTTGCCGGTGGGCGTCACCACCGTCAGCGGCGCCCGGACGTGGTTCAGGGCCGACTCCTCGGGCAGCTCGCGCGCGATCGACACGTCCCAGGGCTGGATGACGGCGCCGACCCGGCCTGAGACCTCGTCGGTCGAGTAGACGACCCCGCCCGCGTCGAGGCTCACCTCGGTCAGCCCGTTCGGTCCCGCCACCGCCGTCCCGGCCAGCAGGTTTCCGCCCGTGAAGCTCGCGACGAAGGGGTCCGACGGAGCGTCCACCAGCTCTCCCGGCGTCCCGAGCTGCCGCAGGCGCCCGTCGAGGAGCACGCCGACGCGATCCCCGAGGGCGGCGGCATCCTCGAAGTCATGCGTGACGAGGAGCGCCGGCAGCTGGAGCTCCCGGAGCAGCTCGCCGAGCTCGGCGCGCACGGATGCGCGCGTATGCGCGTCGAGCGCTGCCATGGGCTCGTCGAGGAGCAAGGCCTCGGGCTCCCGCGCGAGGGCACGGGCCAGCGCGACTCGCTGGCGCTCCCCGCCGGAGAGTTGCTCCGGCCTGGCCCGGGCGAGGTGCGTGATGCCGAAGCGCTCGAGCAGCTCGTGCGCCCGCCCTCGGCCCCCGTAGGCGACGTTCCCCTCGACGGTGAGATGGGGGAAGAGCGCGTAGTCCTGAAACACGAGCCCTACCCGCCGCCTCTCCGGCGGCCGATCGACGCGCTTCTCGGAATCGAAGAGCGGCTCGCCGTGCAGCTCGATCCGTCCGCGCGAGGGGCGCAGGAGCCCGGCCACGGCGCGCAGGACTGTCGACTTCCCCGCGCCGGACGGACCGACGAGGGCGAGCGTCTCCGCGCCGACGGACAGCGCTAGGTCGAGCTCGAACGAGCGAAGGGGAACGGCGATGTCGATGCGAAGCGCGTCCATGACGGCACGAGCTTGGATGCGAGCAGGATCCCGAGGCTCACGAGCACGAGCAGCGCGCCGATCGCGAGCGCGACGTCGAAGTCCCGGTCGAGCTGCGCGTAGATCGCGAGCGGCAGCGTCTGCGTGACACCCTCGATGCTGCCGGCGAACATGATCGTGGCGCCGAACTCCCCGAGCCCTCGGGCGAAGGCGAGCGTCGAACCCGCGCCCAGACCGCCGGCGGCGAGTGGAAGAGCGATGCGAAGGAACGTGCGCCCCGAGCCCGCGCCCAGCGTGCGGGAGGCGTCGAGCAGCGTCCCGTCGAGGCTCTCGAACGCCGCGATCGCCTGCCGCAGGTAGAACGGGCTCGCCACGAGCAGGACGGCGAGCACGACAGCCGTCTGCGTGAACGGAATCGAGACGCCGACGACGTCGAACGCACCCCCCAGCAGACCGTTGCGCCCGAACGCCGCGAGAAGCGCGATGCCCGCGACGGCCGGCGGCAGCACGAGCGGCAGCTCGATCAGCGCGACCACGACCCGTCGCCCCCTGAAGGAGCGCCTCGCGACGAGGTAGGCGGCCGGCGTGCCCACAGCCAGGATGAGGACGTGGGCGATCGCGCTCGTCTTCAGGCTCACGATCAGCGCGTCCACCGCCGGCTCGCTCGCGAGCTGGGCGAAGAGCTCGCCGGGGGGCACGCGCAGGAAGACGGCGAGGACGGGCAGAACGAGGAACGCGAGCGCGATCCCCAGCGCGACGACGAGCCCGATCGAGAAGGCGAGCCTCATGGCGGCCCGAAGCCGGCAGCCGCAAGCGCCTGCTGACCCTCGGCGCTGAGGACGCGTTCCACGTACGCCTCCGCCGCCTCGCCCTGCGCGGCCGAGCGGGCGACGGCGATCGTGTACGCGATCGGCGGCTGGCTTCCGCTCGGCAGCTCGAGCGCGAGCACGTCGTCCGACGCCACTGCGGCATCGGTCGAGTAGACGAAGCCGGCATCCGCCTCCCCGAGCGCAACCTTGGCCAGGACGCCGCGCACGTCCTGTTCCTCGCTGACCACGCTGGCCAGCACGCCGGTCGCGTGGAGGGCCCGAAGGGCCGTGCGCGTGTAGTCGCCCACGGGAACGCCTTCGGCGGCGACGACGAGCTTCACCCCGGGCCGGGCGAGGTCGTCGAGTCCCTGGATTCGCGCCGGGTTCGCGCTGGGCACGACGAGCACGAGGCGGTTGGTCGCGAATACGCGAGGCTGCTCGATGAGCCCCTCGGCGAGCAGCTGGTCCGTGTAGCGCGGGCTGGCCGAGGCGAAGACGTCCGCGGGCGCGCCCTCGCGGATCTGCGTGGTGAGCTCGTCCGAGCCGGCGAAGCTGTACCTCGCGTCCGGCTCGATCTCCGGGAAGACATCGGTGAGCGACGCCGCGGCGAAGACGGTCGGCTCTCGGGCCGCTCCGCCCGTGGCCGACCCGCACGCCGCGACGAGCGCCGCGAGCGCGACCGCCGCAGCGCCGGACAGCCTCATCGCTCGACCATCACCGAGGTGGCCTTGACGACGGCCGTCGCGGCAGCGCCAGCCTCGATGCCGAGCTCCTCGACGGCGTCACGGGTGATCACGGCGACGACGCGGCATGGACCCGATACGTCGAGCTCGACCTGGGCGAGCAGCCCCTCGACGCGCACCTCTCGCACGGTGCCCTCGAAGCGATTGCGGGCGCTCAGATGCTCTTCGCCCGAGCCGCGGAGCCGGTCGACCTCCGAGGCCGGGACGATGCGCCGGTTCGCGCGGTCGCGCCGCGTGCGGATCTTGCCCTGGTGGTCCCACCGTCTCAGCGTGTCGAGCGAGATCCCGAGCGCTCGCGCCGCCTCCGACGCCGTTAGCATATCCCTAGGCATTGCCTAGGTGATACTACACGACCCTCGAGCCCGTCTCCGGACGGCTCCCGGGGATTCGCCCCCGAGAGCGAGCCTCCCGCTACACGAACTCGACGTCCACGCTCTCCGGGAAGACGCCGATCGCCTCCCCGCGACGGAGCAGCTCGGTGACCGCTTGCCTGCCTTCGGCCCCGTAGTCCTGCGTCAGCTCGTTGACGTACATCTCGACGAACCGGTCCGCGAGCCGCTGGTCGAGCCCCCGGCCGAACTGCATCGCGTACTCGAGGGCCTCCTCGCGATGCTCGAGCCCGACGGCGATCGACTCGTGCAGGATCCGCGACACCTTCTGCAGGTTCTCAGCGCCGAGATCGCGCCGCGCAGCGTTCGCGCCGAGCGGCAGGGGTAGGCCCGTGTCGAGGAGCCACCACTCGCCGAGATCGACGACCTTGTGCAACCCGTGCCGCCCATAGGTCAGCTGCCCCTCGTGGATGAGGAGGCCGGCCCTCGCGCGCCCCGACTGCACCTCGTCGATGATCCGGTTGAAGGCCACCTCGCGGTAGCGGAAATTCGCGCCGAGGAAGAGCCTCAGAACGAGGAACGCCGTCGTCATCCGCCCGGGAACGGCGATCTCCTCCGCGGCGAGCTCCTGCCAGGCCAGAGGCTCGCGCGCCACGACGATCGGTCCGTATCCCGCGCCGATGCTCGCCCCGTGAGGCAGGAGGACGTAGCGGTCCTGCACGAAGGGATACGAGTGGAGAGAGATCGCGGTGACCTCCAGCCGTCCCTCGAGCGCCCACTCGTTCAGGGTCTGGATGTCGCGCAGGACCTGCTCGAACTCGAGCCCGTCCGTGTCGATCTGCCCAGCTGCCAGACCCCAGAACATGAACGCGTCGTCGGGATCGGGGCTGTGGCCAATGCGGATGAGCACGAGTCCGGGAGGCTAGCAATCCTTCGGAGCCTCGGCGCCGGGAAGCGACGGCTCCCGCCGGCCCTCCCCGGGAGGAGCCTGCCGCTAGCCCCCTAACGTGGGGGAACCCCTGGTTCCCCCACGGACCCCCTCCTTTCGCGCGCTCCTGAATTGTTCAATCATCTAGCGGGGCGGATGGCCGAAGAACCAGCGTTCGAGCGGCCGCAGCAGGTCCGCGTCGGCGAACTCCGGAACGTGCTCGCGCACGCCCTCCGCGCTCGACACGGCGGCGTCGTCGCGGAGGGCCCGGTTCGCGGCGTCGAGCGCGTCCCCCATCTCGTAGCCCTCGAACACGTAGTCGTCCGGCACGGGCTCGGGCACGGCGCGGTTGCGCGGGTTGATGGCGCGCCCCACCGCCCACACCGCTCCCGGACGGCGCTCGATCCAGATCACGATCTCCTGCCGCGCGCCGTCGTCGTCGACGCCGTGGAGGACGCGCTCGGCGAACCGCATCGGGCCGGACGACGAGGGGCTCACGGCGGGGAGGATACAATCGCCGCATGGCGCGGCGCTCCTGGTTGCGAAACCCCTTCGCCTCCCTGTTCGCGCGCAGCTCGCGCGAGGATCAGCTCGCGGCGTACGTCATCCGCGAGCACAAGTCCGGGCGCTCGCTCGCCGACATCCTGGACGACCCGTATCTGAGGAACAGGGCGTCCGCGCTCGAGCGGCGGCGCCTCCTCGAGCGCGCGGACATCATCAAGGCCGTCGGCGAGGACATGGCCCGCGCGGCCGCCGAGTTCGAGAGCGGCTGAGGTCAGGCGCGCTCGAGCGCGAGGTGCGCGAGGGCAAGCGTGAGCTCGGGCGTCCCGGCGCACTTGACGAGCACGACGTCGCTACGCGCCTGTCGCCCCTCGACCTCGCCGAGCACGACCTCGCCGAGCGCGTGCACCTCGAGCCAGTCGAGCACGCCGCGCTCGACCGGCTCGGCCAGGTCCGCGAGGCGACGCGCGGCAGCCACCGAGTCGACGCAGACGAACGACGAGCGCTCGAGGACGCCGTTGTCGAGCTCGCGCGCCCCCGGCCACGTCGCGCCCGCCGCGCAGACGAGCGCTCCCTCCGCAAGCCAGTCCCCGCGGAGCACCGGATCGAGGGAGCTCGTCGCCGTGACCACGACGTCCTGCTGCGCCGCCGCGGTTCCGTAGTCGGCCGGCTCGGCCGCGTACGCAGCGGCGAACGCCTCGCGGCGGCGCTCGTCCCGGCAGTGCGCGACTGCACGATCGAGCGCGGGGATGGCGGCCCGAAGGCACTCGAGAACGGTCGCGCCCAGGGCGCCGCAGCCGATGAGGCCGACGGAGCGCGCGCAGGGGCGCGCCAGCAGGCGGGCGGCGACTGCGAGGGCCGCGCCTGCGGCCAGCCGTCGCAGGCGCTCCGTCTCGACCGCCGCGAGAAGCTCGGGCCGGTCGCGAGCGAACACGAGCGCCGCCGACCGGCCGCCTTCCCGCGGGAACGCGGCCACGGCCGCCGCCGAGGCGACCCCGAGCTCGACATCCGCCGCCGGCTCGACCCACAGGCGACCGCCGTCGAGAGAGACGCCGGCCTCCTCGCCGGCCAGCGCCGCGCCGCGTGCGCTCCGAGCGAGAGCCGCCTCGACGGCGGCGACCGCGTCCTCGGGCGGGACGAGGGCCGCAGCCTCCTCCTCTCGTACGTACCGCACGGCCGGCGCTCAGGAGCGCGCGGGCGTCGTGGCCGGGACCGTCCTGTGCGGAATCCCGGGACTGGGCCAGACGTCCGCGTGGAGGAGGTGGGCGAGGAGCTCAACTCCTTCCACGACGCGCAGCCCCGGTCGCCAGAAGGACGCGTTTCCGTCCACGGTCACGATGCGCCCGGCGGTGACGGGCGGCACCTCGGCGAGCGTCCGCTCGAGGTCGAACCCCAGGCGGCCTCGACCACGTCGGGAATCCAGTCGAGCGTCGACGTGGTTACGCGAGGCGATCTCGACACCGCCGTAGGCCAGTCGCACTCGTGCGTCACGCCAACCACCTGCTCGCCCAGCTCGAGCGCGAACAGCGCCTCCGTCGCCGCCGGCACGAGCGAGCAGAACCGCGCTAGTGCGGTGTCTCCCAACGTTTCACCTGAAACTCGCGTCCCGCGACGCCGCACCAGGTCAGTAGACTCCGTTGGGCCGGCGCCCGTAGCTCAGGGGATAGAGCGCAGCCCTGCGGAGGCTGAGGCCAGAGGTTCGAATCCTCTCGGGCGCACTCATGAGAGCGCCGGCGCGATCCGCGCCGGCGCGCCCGACACCGCGAGCTCCGCGTCGTCGGGCACCTCGACCCGTACGAACCCGAGCGCTGCCACGTCCCTGGCGGCGCGAGCGGCGCTCGTGATGCGACCCACCACCTTGCCCTCGAGCACGATCTCCGCGTTCCGAGGCGGAGGAGCCTCCGCCTCGATGCGCAGCACGCGCAGCGACCGGTTCGCGTGCCCGCGGTAGTGAAGCCGCGCCACGGGCTCCTGACCCGGGTAGCAGCCCTTCGTCAGGCTCACGGCGCGCTCGACCAGGCCGGCCTCGGCCGGGAGGACCCGCTCGTCGATGTCGACGCCGTGGCGCGGGGTACCCGCCTCGATCCGCATGAGCTCGAGCTGCTCCTCCCCCACCGTCGGCTCGAGCGCAACGTCCAGCACCTCGACGGCGGGGCGGCCGTAGTCGTCGTTGCGCAGGGCCGTGCCGGCCACCTCAGGCTCGCCGAACACGACCGCCGAGGAATGGTCCTCGAGCTCGATCTCGCAGCGTGCTGCGAAGCGGCTGCGGAGCAGATGCGCCCGGACGAGCTCTCCGAGCTCCGGCTCGGTCAGCAGCAGGAAGTCGCCGTCGTCGCGCCGCACGATTCGCAGCGTCGCGATGACGCGCGCCTTTGGCGTGAGGAGGAGCGCGTCGCACGACTCCCCGTTCCGGAGCGCGAGCACGTCGTTCGAAACCATGCGCTGGAGGTAGTCGCCCGCCTCGGGTCCCGCGACGCACACGAACGACCGTGGGCGCCGCGCGACGGCCGTTCGTACCGTAACGCTCGCCACGCCGCCTAGTCTAGTGCCCCGATGTTCCGGTCCCGCGCAGAGAAGAAGGTGCTCGAGCGAGGGTACGAGCCTGCGCGGCTGCCGCCGGGGCAGTACCTGACCGAGAAGTGGCCGGTGCTCCATGCCGGCTCCGTGCCGCAGGTCGACCTCGCGACCTGGGAGCTTCGCGTCTTCGGCGAGGTCGAGAACGAGGTGCGCCTCACCTGGGACGAGCTGCGCGCTCTCCCCACGACCGAGGTCACCGTCGACATCCACTGCGTGACGCGGTGGAGCCGCTTCGACACGCGCTTCGCAGGCGTGCGCTGGGCCGAGCTGGCCGCCCTCGCACGGCCGAGGCCCCAGGCCCGCTTCGTCGTCGCGCACGCCGAGCAGGGCTATACGGCCAACGTCCCCCTCGAGGCCGTCGAGGACGAGCGGGCGCTCCTCGCCTGGGCGGCCGACGGCGAGCCGCTGACCCCGGACCACGGCTGGCCGCTGCGGCTCGTCGTCCCCAGCCGCTACTTCTGGAAGAGCGCGAAGTGGCTGCGTGGTCTCGAGCTGCGCGGGCACGACGCGCCCGGCTTCTGGGAGCGGTACGGCTACCACAACGACGCCGACCCGTTCGCCGAAGAGCGCTACGCGTTCTGACCTCACCAGGGCAGAGCGGGATAGCCTCCCGGCGGCATGAGCTCGAAGACGGCGGCCTGGACGCTCGTCGCAGTCGCTCTCCGTCCTAGCGCCGGTGCGCGGAGGGCGGCCGGTCGGCCGCCCTCCGCACGCGTACGTCCGTCTAACGCTTCGTGAAAACAGAGCGTTAGAAGTCCATCCCGCCGCCGGGCGGCATGGCGGGAGCCTTCTCCTTCTCTGGGACCTCGGCGACGACCGCCTCGGTCGTGACGATGTTCTTGGCGATCGAGGCAGCGTTCTGCAGCGCCGAGCGCGTCACCATCGTCGGGTCGATGATGCCCGCCTTGACGAGGTCCTCGTACACGCCGGAGTCGACGTTGAGGCCCTCGCCCTTCGCGGCAGTGCGGACCTTGTCGACGACGACCGAGCCCTCGAGACCGGCGTTCTGCGCGAGCTGGCGAACCGGCTCCTCGAGCGCGCGCAGGATGATCTGCGCGCCCGTGCGCTCGTCGCTCTC
>CAZCIJ010000055.1:0-13227 GCA_964498265.1 uncultured Gaiellales bacterium
GTCGGCATCGAGCACGTGCCGGTCATCGTGGAGATGCGCCGCGGTCTCGTCGAGCGCGGCGAGATGGACGGCCAGCTCCAGCAGACGCTCGAGACGATCTACACCTCGGGGAACTCGTTCGGCGAGCCGAGGCGCAAGCGCGCCCGCTGGGCGAAGGAGCTGCCGTTTCCGGTCAAGGACGCGCGCAAGGAGCCGTGCGACTACCTGTGGTTCGTCGGCGACTACGCATCGCTCGACCCCCGCAACCAGGTCAACACCCGAGCGCTCGCGCACGTCCTGCACGCGGCGGGCGTCGACTTCGGGATCCTCTACGACGCCGAGAAGACTGCCGGGAACGACGTGCGACGAACGGGCGAGGAAGGCCTGTTCTCCTCGCTCGCCGAGGAGAACATCCAGACGCTCGAGCGGTGCGAGTTCCGGCGGATCCTGACGAGCGACCCGCACACGTTCAACACCCTGCGCAACGAGTACCCGCAGCTCGGAGCGCGCTGGGCGCCCTCCGACGTCGTCCACCATTCCCAGCTTCTGCTCGAGCTGCTCGACGACCGCCGCGTCGCCCCTCGGAAGCGGCTCGACTACCGCGCCACCTACCACGACCCCTGCACGCTCGGCCGCTTCAACGGCGTCTACGAGGAGCCGCGGGAGGTCCTGCGACGGCTGGGCGTCGACCTCGTCGAGATGCCGCGCAACCGCGACAACTCCTTCTGCTGCGGCGCGGGCGGCGGCCGCATCTGGATGAAGGAGCTGCGCAAGGAGGACGCGCCGCGGCCGAGCGAGAGCCGCATCGACGAGGCCGTCGCGCTCGGAGGCATCGACCTCTTCACGGTCGCCTGCCCCAAGGACGTGACCATGTACGAGGACGCCATCAAGACCTCCGGCCACGAGGGCGAGATCGTCCTGCGCGAGCTCTCGGAGCTCGTGCTCGAGTCGCTCGACATCGCGCCGGCAGCCGTCGAGGCCGCCACCGGCGAGCCGGAGGAGGGTCATGAAGCAGATGCGTGAGGAGAGCGCGTCGAGCGCCACGATGTCGCCGAAGCGGGTGAGGACGACGGGCTCGAGCACCCGCGCACGTGTTCCAAACAGGCACTGGCGGCGCGGCGTATAGTCGCCCGGCACACGACGTGAAGGAGACACGTTTGAGCAAGCAGACCGCGTTCCACGGGAAGCTCGCGGCGATGACCGACCAGTGGATGGATCTCTTCGGCTACCTGGCCCCGACGGTCGTCACGGACACGCTCGAGGAGTACCGAGCCTGCCGGGAGGCGGCGGCGCTCATGGACTTCTCCATGCTGCGAAAGGTCGACCTCGACGGACCGGGGGCGCTCGACCTCGTCAACACGATCGTGACCCGAGACGTCGCGAGGCTGTCACCGGGTCGCATCGCGTACGGGGCCCTGTGCGACGAGCGCGGGAAGATGGTGGACGACTGCACGACGATGATGCGCTCCCGGGACGCCGTGCGCTTCTGCGGCGCGAGCGACCGGGACTACGAGATCTTCAGCGCGAAGGCCGCGGGCACCGAGGTCGCGGTTCGCGACCACACGGACGCCACGCCGCACCTCTGCCTCCAGGGGCCTCGCAGCCGCGAGATCCTCCAAGGTCTCACCGACTCGGATCTCTCGAACGACGCCTTCCGCTACTACACGTTCCGCGAGGACGTCGAGATCGCAGGCATCCCCGTGTTCGTGACGCGCCTCGGCTACACGGCCGAGCTCGGCTACGAGCTCTGGGTCGGACGTGACCGAGCCCAGGAGCTCTGGGACGCGCTCGTCGGGGCCGGCCGACCCGCCGGGATGAAGGTGATCGGGATGGTGGCGCTCGACCTCTTCCGAATCGAGGGCGGTTTCATCATCGGCGGCGTCGAGTACGACTCGACCGTCTCGCCGTACGAGTGCGGCCTCGGCTGGTCGGTCGACCTGGACAAGGGCGACTTCCAGGGGCGCGAGGGCCTGCGGCGCGACCGCGACGCGACGACGCTGCGCCTGACGAGCGTCGTGCTCGAGGCCGGCGGGGACGCCGCGAGCGGCGCGCCGCTCTCGGTGGACGGCCGGGAGGCCGGCCTCGTCACGCAGGCGATCGAGTCCCCGTTCCTCGGCGGCCGCACGCTTGGCCTCGCGAAGCTGCGCAAGGACGCGTGCGAGCCGGGCACCCGAGTGTCGGCGTCGGTCGCCGGCGACGCCGTTCCCGGCGAGGTCGTGCGGCACCCCGTCTACGACCCGGAGCGCAGGAGAGCGAAGGAGAGCTAGACTGCGCCGCCCGGCCCTCTGGCCGCGCGGCGGTGCTATCGCGACGGTTCACCGGCCTTGCCGGTGTCTAGGCGAGCGGCTCGGAGCGCTCGCCGAGCGCGGCCGTCAGCGTGAACGTCTGGCCGTCGCGCTCGACCGTGAGCGAGATCTCGTCGCCGGGCTGGTGCGCGCGGAGCTTGCCCACGAGCTCCGCCGTCGTCGAGACCGGCTCCCCGTCGATCGCGACGATGACGTCCCCGGCCTGAATCCCGGCGCGGTCCGCCGCGGATCCCGACGTGACCGAGTCGACGGGGACGCCCTCGCCGCCCTCGTCCTGGGAGCTGATGCCGAGGAAGGCGTGGCTCGCCGTCCCGTCCTCGAGCAGCTGGTTCACGATCGAGATGACGGTCGGGGACGGGATCGCGAAGCCGAGCGAGTTGGCGTTCTGGGTGGTCGGAATCCCGGCCGAGTTGATCCCGATGACCTCCCCGTCGCGATTCAGGAGAGCGCCGCCCGAGTTGCCCGGCGAGATCGGAGCGTCCGTCTGGATCAGGTCGACGAAGGGGTCCTCGCCGAGCGACCGGTGGAGCGCGGAGACGATGCCGGCCGTGACGCTGTTCTCGAATCCCAGCGGGTTCCCCATGGCGACGGCGAGCTCGCCGACTCGCGGCAGCTCGGACGCGAACTTCGCCTCGGGAAGGTCCGTGCGATCCACGCGGATCACGGCGAGGTCGGTGACCGCGTCCGTGGCAAGCACGCGCGCGGCAATCTCGGTTCCGTCCCAGAGGACGACCTGCACGTCGACGGCGGCCTCGACGACGTGGTTGTTGGTGACGATGATTCCTTGCGCCCCGTCCCAGACGACGCCGCTTCCTTGTCCGCCTCCGGTGCCGGTGCTGACGACGATGGAGACGATCGACCGCTTCACGCGCTCCACGAGGGAGGGGATCAGCTCGTACGGATCGCCCACCGCGCGGGCGCTCGACGACTGGGTGGTCTGAGGCGTGGTCTGGGTCTGGGACTGTGTCGCCGGCTGCGTCTGCGTGTCGGAGAGCGCCGCGGGCTCAGCCTCGGTCGCGCTTGCGCCCTCCGTGCTGCCGCCGCCGGCGCAGCCCGCGGCGACGCCCCCGGCGAGGGCGAGCGCGAGCGCCGGTAGGAGGACTCGCCGTCTCATACACCTGGTTTGTACCTGCGCCGTCTTCAGCCGTGGTTGCGATCCGTTAAACGTCGGCGAAGCTGCGGTTAAGGGCTCGTTCTCGAACGAGAGGCCTATCGGCGAGGGCCGCGCTGGGACGAGCTCGGTGCCGGCAGGGGCTCCCCGCCGTAGACTGGAGAGCGTGTCCGAGGCCGAGAGGCCCGCGCGATGAGCACCGGCGCCGGCGACCCGCCACCCGAGCGTCCGCCGGACGAGCCCTCTCCACCTCGCCGGCCCTGGGACGACATCGAGGTTCCCGAGCTCGACGAGGTCGCCTCACGCCGCCCGGCCGCGCCGGCGGGAGCCGGACCGCCGAGACGGCGGCGGCGCGGGAGGTGGCTGCCGGTCCTCGTCGCGCTCCTCGTCCTCGCGGCGATCGGCTTTCTCGTCTGGTACTTCCTCTTTCGCGGCGAGGGCGGCGAGGCAGGGAGCTCCGGCGCGCCGATCAGCGTCGAGCCCGCCTCGGTCGACTTCGGCGACGAGGACGTCGGCAGGCGGAGCCCGCTGCAGACCGTGACCCTCACCAACACGGGGGCGCGTCCGCTCGGAATCGAGTCGATCGAGCTGACGGGCAAGAATCGCAAGAGCTTCGCGGTCGCCGCGGCCACGACGTGCGATCCGATCGCGCCGCTCAACGCGGACGAGTCGTGCACGATCGCGATCCGCTTCCGCCCGACGGGACGTGGGGATCGAACGGCCACGCTCGCGGTCCGTATCAGCGGCCAGAACGACCTGCTCGGCGTCGGGCTCAGCGGCGTCGGGATCGGCGAGCCCGAGGTCGCGCTCGAGACGACGCGGATCGACCTCGGCGAGGTCAGGATCGGCGGTGAGCCGGCCACCGGGCGAGTCAGGCTCGCGAATCGGGGCAACGTCGCCCTCAGGATCGAGTCGATCGAGCTCGAGGGGCAAGCGGCAGCCGACTTCGAGGCCCTCCGAGGCAGGCGGCGCTGCTCTCCTTCCCGCGCCGTCAGGCCCGGAGGCGCGTGCGCGCTGGCGGTGCGCTTCTCCCCGACCGAGGTCGGCGAGTGGACGGCGACGCTCGTCGTCCGGCACGACGCGCCCGCAGGCCTGGCTCAGATCCAGCAGCACGGCGTTGGCGTCCGGGTCCCGAGAGGAAGAGTCTCCCCCAGCGAGATCGCGTTCGGACGCGTTCGCGTCAGCCGCCGGAGCGCGCCCGAGACGGTGACGTTCGAGAACATCGGCTCAGGCGTCGTCGCGATCTCCGCGGTCGCCATCGGCGGCGACGGCGCGCGGAACTTCAGGATCGCGCAGGCGACCTGCGAGACCGGAACGAGGCTGCGGCCCGGAGAGACCTGCATGGTCGACGTGCGCTTCCGGCCCCAGACGCGCGGCGCCCACGCCTCGACGCTCGTGATCGAGGCCAACACCCCGGCAGGGCGGCACGCGGTCGAGCTCCGGGGGCGCGGGGCTCCTGCGGCCGGCTAGCGGCGCGAGACGGCGAAGCCGGGGCCCGCCCGGGAGCTTGAACGGGCGGGCCAAGGGCCCCCCTACCGAGAACGCCCGCGGTGGAAGCGGGCTTGCCCGCTTCCACCGCGGGCAAGCATTTACTCGTACTGCAGCGCTTGGAGGACGTTGAGGCGCGCGGCGCGCCGAGCCGGGAAGAGCGCCGCGAGCATCCCCGCCAGGACCGCCACGATCACGAACACGACGAGGCTGATCGCCGGCACCGAGAAGACGAGCCCCTCGCTCGCGAGAGCGGCCGTCACGAGCGCCGCGAGCGCGATCCCGAGCCCGAGCCCGAGCACGGTGCCGATGAGCGCCGTGATGACGCTCTCGTAGCGGATCATGCGGCGCACTTGGCGGCGGGTCATCCCGATCGCCCGGAGCATGCCGAGCTCGCGCGTCCGCTCGAACACCGAGAGCACGAGCGTGTTGACGATGCCGAACAGGCTCACGATCACCGACAAGGCGAGCAGGACGTAGAACATGTAGAGCAGCGGGTTGAGAGAGTCCTGCTGGGCCTGCGAGAAGCCGTCGCGCGTGTCCAGCTTGACCGCCGGGAAGTCGCCGATCGCCTGCTCGAGCTCCGCCTGCGCCTCGGGCGAGGGGCCTCCGGCCGTGTTGATGAACGTGTAGAGGTTGCGCGGATCCGTGTACACGGCGTCGAACGTCTCGGTCGTGATGCTGACGCCCCCGAGCATCTGCCAGAAGGCCGGGGCGTCGTAGATGCCCTTCACCTCCAGATCGAGCGTGTCCCCGTTCGGAGAGAGCAGCTCGAAGCGGCTTCCCGTGGCGAGATCGTGGTCGCTGGCGAAGGTCTCCTCGAGGATCGCGCCGCCCGTTCCAAGCTCGGCGAGCACGGCGTTGGAGCCGTCCGTCCAGTCGAAGTTGTAGACGTCCGCGATCGTGGTCGGGTCGACGCCGGTCACGTTCTCCTCGTCGCCGAAGGCCTTGCCCCGGCCGCCGCGGACGCCCGCGACCTCGGTTCCCGGGACGGATGCCAGCGCTGCGTCGACCGATGGCTCGAATGGCGTGAAGTTGTCCTCCGAGACGACGACGTACGACGCGTTCACCTGCTCGTCGATCGCGTCCGCGATCGAGCTCTGCAGACCGGAGGCGAAGACGGCGACGAACGTGATCAGCGCCAGGCCGATCATCAGCGCGGCCGCCGTGGACGCTGTGCGAGCGGGGTTTCGCATCGAGTTCTCGCGCGCCAGTCGTCCCGTGGCGCCGGCGATCTGCTCGCCGGGCCAGCCGAGCGCGCGAACCAGCGGCCTGACGAGGTAGCGCGAGACCATCGCGAAGCCGATGAAGAGCACGAGACAGCCCACGCCGAGGGAGGTCAGCCGCTCGGCGATGCCGAGGTCGTCGACCAGCATCCCGTACACGAGGAGCGCGATGCCGATGACCGTGACGAGGCTCCCGATCCAGGGCGTGAACCGGTGCCAGCGCGAGGGCGGAAGCGTCGCGCCCTCCCGTACGGCGGCGATCGGAGGAACGCGGGTCGCGCGAATCGCGGGGAGGAGCCCGGCGACGAGCGTGACGACGATGCCCGCCACGAGGCTCACGACGATCGTGCGCCCGGCGAACACGAGTCCGGTGCTCGGCAGATCGAAGCCGATCGAGTCGAAGAGCGCCGTTAGCCCCTTCGCCAGCCCGAGACCGAGGAAGAGCCCCGTCACGGAGGCGAGCGCGCCGATGACGAGCGCCTCGAGGATGACGGAGCCGAGCACCTGGCGCCGCGACGCCCCGATCGTCCGCAGCGTCGCGAACTCGCGCACGCGCTGCGCGACGGTGATCGACAGCGTGTTGAAGATGACGAACGCGCCGACGAACAGGGCGATGAAGCCGAACGCGAGCAGGATGTACCCGATGATGTTCGTGAACTCCTCGATGTCCTGCTGCGCTTCCTCTGTCTCCTGAACTCCGGTGCGGACCTGCGTGTTGGACGGAAGGATCGGCTCGATCTCGTCGACGAGCTGCTCCGGCGTCACCCCCTGCTTGCCCGCGATGGAGATCCCGTCGAGCTCGCCCTCCTTGCCGAAGAGCTGCTGAGCCTCCTCGAGCGTGAAGATCGCGAACGTGGCGCCCCCGAGCGACTCCTGCCCCGGGAACTGGGACAGGCCGGAGATGGTGAAGTCCTGCACCGGCCCCTGCGTCACGATGCCGATCGTGTCGCCCACCTCGTAGCCTTCCTCCCTCGCCGTCGCCGCATCGATCACGACCTCGCCCGGGCTGTCGGCCCACGAGCCCGCGGTCAGCTCAGTCGGGTTGAAGGGGTCGTCCGGGCTGACGCCGAAGGCAAGAGTCGGCGGCCCTCCGCCGCCGACGATGTCGCCTTCCTTGCCGGTGAGCTGCGCCGAGTCGGTGACGCTGCCGGTTGCGACGTCCACGTCCGGAAGCGCGCGAACCTCCTCGAGCAGGCTCTCCGGGAAGGGGGGCGGGATGACGAACTCGTCCTCGTCGCCGAAGGCGGTCGTCCCCGTGATGACGGCATCGGTATCGGCGTAGACCGACGTGAAGATGTTGTTGAAGGCCTTGTCGATTGTGTCCGTGAGGATGTACGTGCCGCTGATCATCGCGACGCCGAGGACGATCGCGATGGCCGTCAGCGAGGCGCGCAGCTTGCGTCCCGCGAGGCCGCGGAGTGCGACGGCGACCATCAGCCGGCGAGCGTCTGCACCGCCGCCGAGATCTCGGCGATCGTCGACCGCCCGAGGTCCTTCACGATGAGCCCGTCGGCGAGGAAGAGGACGCGGTCGGCCATGGCGGCGGCGCGGGCCTCGTGCGTCACCATCAGCGTCGTCTGTCCGTAGGCGTCGACCGAGTCGCGCAGCAGGTTCAGGATCTCCTCACCGGTCTGGGAGTCGAGGTTCCCCGTCGGCTCGTCCGCGAAGAGCACCGTCGGCCGGGAGATGAGCGCGCGCGCGATCGCCACCCGCTGCTGCTGACCGCCCGAGAGCTCGGCGGGCCGGTGCTTGCGCCGGTCGTCGAGCCCGACCTTGCCGAGGATCTCGTCGACCCACGCCTTGTCGGGCTTGCGGCCGGCGAGGTCGAGCGGCAGCGTGACGTTCTCCTGCGCGGTGAGCATTGGCAGGAGGTTGAAGAACTGGAAGATGAAGCCGACGTGCTCGCGCCTGAGCAGGGTGAGCTGCTGGTCGCCCATCGTGGTCAGCTCCGTCCCGTCGATCGAGACGGAGCCCGAGGTCGGCCGGTCGAGGCCGGCCAGAATGTGCATGAGGGTCGACTTGCCCGAGCCCGACGGGCCCATGACAGCCGTGAGCTGGCCGCGCAGGATGTCGAGCGAGACGCCGCGGAGCGCCTGCACCGCCGTCTCGCCCTCCCCGTAGACGCGCGTGACGTCGCGAGCGGACACGACGGTGCCCGAAGGCGCACCCGTGCGCGTCTGCTCGTCGCTCGTCGCAACGTGATCCATCGGCCCTCCTCGTCGCGTTGACGCAGTGTGCCAGGAACGGCAAGCGAGACGGAGTGCAGCCAGCCCGTCACAGCGAGTGCGGCTATCCGTACCGAGAAGCTCGTTTCAGCATGTTCACCAGTCGGCCCCATCCGGCGTCCCTCAGGTCGAGGGGCCCGTTCCAGGGGCCGCGGCGCTGATGCTCGTCCCAGGCGTCGGCGAGCGCCTCGCCGAGGATCCTGGCGATCCGGTCGAACTCCTTCGGCCCGGCCACGAGCGGCGGCGAGATCTGGACGACGGGGTCGCCCCGGTCGTCCGCGCGGCAGATGGGGCCTCGCTCGAAGAGCGTCGGCGAGAGGTAGCGCCGCAGGAGCCACTCGCAGTCTTCCTCGGGGAACGTCTCGCCTCGAGGGGCGGGGTTAGCGCCCGCCCCTCGGGCCTTCTGTTCCCCCTGCGGCCGTCACTCGAGCTTTGCCATGACGTGCTTGATCTGGGTGTAGTCCTCGATCGAGTAGAGCGACATGTCCTTGCCGTAGCCGGAGCGCTCGTAGCCGCCGTGCGGCACGCTCGAGGAAGCCGAAGACGCGCTCCTGCTGCGCCTTCGTCACCTGGGCCGGGTCGGCCGTCGAAGACCACCACCGGCGCCTTGCCGCCGAGCTCGAGGTGCACGCGCTTGACCGTGTCGGCGGCCGCCTTGGCGACCGCGACTCCCGTCGTCGACTCGCCCGTCAGCGACACGATTCCGACGGCCGGACGAGCTCGTGTGCGTGCCCCTCGGCCGCGTCGGCGAGCGCGAGCAGCATCTCCTGGCGCTCCCCGGGCGTCGTCTCGAGCCACTCCGGGAAGGCCGACTTGGCGGCGGCGACCCCCGATCGACGTCAGCGAGCGTGCCCTGCGGCACCTCCGCGACGACGTCCCCCGTCGCCGGATTGAGGACCTCCATCGTCTCGCCGCCGGCCGCGTCGACCCACTCGCCCCCGACGGAGTTCTTCGTTTGAGTCACCGCGATGCCCACCGCGACCCCCAGGTCCGGACAGACTCGTGCCGCGAGCGTGCAGCGCCTTTCGCCCGCCTGTGAGCGGAGGCCTGCAGGAAGCGGCGAAAGACGCTAGCGCGTCCCGATGCGAAGACCGGCGAGACGCGGCAGAGCGGCTCCCAGCCGGGTGTGGGGCGGTCCCGGCGCGCCGTCCTCCTCGGCCTCCTCGCAGGCGAGGATCGCTCCGCGAACGAGCGCCGCGCCCAGGCTCCTGACCGGCTCGGGCGGAAGCGCGGGTACCGGCCGCGTGACCAGGGGCGAGCGCGCGTACTCGTCGTCGGCTCGCGTGACGAGGGAGGCCAGGATCTGCCCGCCCAGCCAGCTCGCGCCGACCCCGCTCCCCGAGTAGCCGACCCCGTAGTGCACGCGCCGATCGGGGAGCGTGCCGAAGAACGGCAGGCGATCTGCCGAGACGTCGACGGGTCCACCCCACGCATGGGTGATTCGCGCCTCCGCGAGCCCGGGCAGCAGCTTGCGCAGCCCGAGCTCGGCGCGCGCAGCCGTCGCGCGGTCGTGCGTGAAGCGAGCGTCGACGACCCGGCGCGTGCCGATCGGCCCGGACCCGCTACCCATGAGCACGCGGCCGTCGCTCGTCGTGCGGAAGTAATGGACGAACATGCGCCCGTCGCTGATCGACTCGGCGCCCGTCCACCCGATCTCCTCGAGCAGCTGCGGCACCGGCTCGGTGAGAACGACGTAGCTGCCGAAGTTCGTCAGACGCCTAGCCACCGGCGGCCAGCCCGCCGCCCAGGCGTTCGTGGCGACGACGACCTCGTTCGCGCGGAGGGCGCCCCCAGGCGTCTCGAGCACCGGCGTGCCCCGGCCGAGGAGGCGCCCGGCCCGCGTCCGCTCGTGGAGCGTGACGCCCGCGGAGAGCGCCGCGCGCCGCAGCGCGCGGGCGAGCCGCGCGGGCTGCACCGTGGCGCCGTCGCGGAAGTAGGCCCCCATCCGGAAGCGCGGCGAGCGGACGCGCTCGGCCACCTCCTCGGACGAGAGCGCCACGCACTCCTCCTCGACGCCGAGCCTGCGCGCCGTCCCGATCGCCCGCTCGATCACCGCGTCCTGCGCCGGCGCGGCCGAGACCCTGAGGTATCCCCCTTCGCGCAGCCAGACGTCCTCGCCGCGGGCCTCGGCGAAGGCGCGGACCGCGGGAACGATGCGCTCCGCGAGGCGGCACAGCTCGAGAGCCTGCTCCCGTCCCAGCTCGGCGGCCAGGCGAGCGAGGTGCGGCCAGTAGCCGTGGAGGAAGCCTCCGTTCCTTCCGCTCGGGCCCCAGCCGACGATCTCCTTCTCGAGCACGGCGACGCGCAAGGTCGGGTCGCGCTCCTTCAGGGCCAGGGCTGTCCAGAGTCCCGTGTAGCCACCGCCGATGATCGCCACATCCGCCTCTGCGTCACCTTCGAGGCGCGGGGCCGGCCCCACCTCTCCGGAGTCGCTCGCGGCCTCCACCGCGAGAGCCTCCTCGAGCCACCAGGGCGGCGCGAGACCGGGAGCGACCGTCAGGTCGAGCACGCGCCGACGGTACCACCAGGCGCCTGAGGGAATCGCTTCAGGTTTCGTTCCGCAACGACGAGGATGGAGGGGTGCAACGGCTTCGCCTCGCCATGACGTGGCTTCGAGGCTCGCCGCGGCTTCGCTCGTGGAGCGCGCGCGCGCTGGTCGCGGCCGGCTTCGCCTCGCTCCTCGTCGGAATCGTCAACGGGTTCATCCGCGTGAACGTCTATGAGACGCAGCCCTTCGCCGCGAACGCCGTGCAGGCGTTCAGGAACGACTCGGTGAAGCAGCTCATCGCCGAGAGCCTGACCGACCAGCTGGTCATCCGCCTGCCGCGGAGCCTCCAGGACGCCGAGCCGGTGCTGCAGGTGGTCGTCTACGAGGCATTGCGGCTGCCGCGCTTCGAGCAGATCTTCCGGTCGGCCGCGATCGACGCGAACCGCGTCTTCTTCGGCAAGGACACGAGCCGGCCCGCGCTCGACCTCTCCGAGGCCGGCCCGCTGATACAGAGCCTCGTCGAGCAGGTCGACCCTCAGCTCGCCGATGCGCTCCCGCCGACGATCGAAGGCCTTCTCGTCGACGTCTCGGCCCAACCCACGGTCTACCGGATCGTCCAGATCGCCGAGAACGCCCGCGACGCCACCTTCCTCTGGCCCTCGCTCGCGGTCGCGCTCTTCGCGCTCGGCATCGTCGTCGCCGGGCGCCGGCGCCAGACCGTGATCTGGGTCGGCGTCCTCCTTGCCGTCGGCGGGCTCGTCCTCGCCGTCGGCGCCGAGGTGGTGCGGGAGATAGTCCTTCGCCAGCAGAGCTCCTCGACGGCCGCCGATGCCGCGCGGGCCGCGGCTGACGCCTACGTCGAGGATGCGCCGCTGTGGGGCCTCCTCGTCGCTCTCGCAGGATCGGTGCTCGCCGGAGCAGCGCTCGCCGTCGGGTCGCCGCTCAGCGTCGGCGAGCGCCTCGCGGGCGCATGGAGGACGCTCGCCCGGCGGCCGAGCAACGTCTGGGTCGGGCTCCTGCGCGCCGCCGTGCTCGCCGCGGTCGCGGTCTTCGCCTTGTTCCAGATCGACCTCGCGCTGACCGCGCTCCTCGTCGCTGGAGCCGTCGTGCTGCTCTTGTACGCCTTCGTCGAGCTGCTCGGCGCGGCGCAGCTCGTTCCCGGCCGGGCGGGCGCTGTCCTCCCGTGGCTTCTCGTCTTCGCGTCGGCGATCGCGATCGTCGTCGTGGGCATCGTCGTGTTGACGCCCTAGACGTCTGATCGGAAAGTCCGATCAGACGCCGCGTCTGCACCGCCGCAAGCGGCCGATTCGGCCGCTGGCGGCGGTGGTGAGACGGCCATGCCGTGGCGCCGCGAGGCGGCCCTGTGTACGGAGAGGATTGATCGATTATCGATTGATCGTCTTGGGGGACGGTGTCCGCGCGACCAGCTCGGGGATCGTCACGAACTCGTAGCCCTCTGCGCCGTAGCGCTCGATGAGCCACTCGCTCGCGACGAGCGAGCCCCGGCGGTCTTCCAGTCCGTGATCCCCGTCTCCGTCGTGGAGGAGGATCACGTCGCCGCCGCGGATCTGGCGCACCGCGCGCCGCTCGATGCGGTCGGCGGTCGCGCGCCTCGTCCAGTCCCAGCAGGTCACCGACCAGAGCACCGGGACGTAGCCGAGCCTGCGCAGCGCCTGGAGCGCGGCGGGACTGCGGCGCCCGTACGGCGGGCGGCAGAGCCGGCCCTCGGCGGTCTCCGAGAAGGAGCAGCCCGCCCGCTCGACGGCCCGCGCGCAGCGACCGAGCTCGTCCGCGATCCTGTCCTCGCCGAGCCACAGCAGGCTCGTGTGCGAGTACGTGTGGTTGCCGAGCGCGTGCCCCTCCGCGACGGCGCGGCGGACGAGCTCGGGTCGCTCCTCGACGTACTTGCCGACCACGAAGAACGTCGCCTTCACGCCGCGGCGGGAGAGCAGGTCGAGCAGCCCGGGCGTCCAGCGCTCGTTCGGCCCGTCGTCGAAGGTGAGCGCGAGCAGCTTGCCCCGTCCCGGCGTGCCGATCACGGTCGGCCCGAACGCCTGCGAGCGCGGCTCGAGGGCGTGGTAGGGGGCAAGCAGGGCCGTGCCGAGGTTCACGGCGGGGGGGCCGAGATCGGAGTGATGGGTCGGTCGTCCGAGCCCGGCCGGCGCATGCGCCGGTACCAGCGGTGGTAGAGGGGAGCGGCGGCGACGGCAAAGGCCGTCAGGACCGCGCTGCCGAGGATGAGCCCGAGGTGCTCGTACAGCTGCGTTCCACGGTCGTCCTCGAGCCAGGTGGCGGCCGCGAGCAGGCAGGAAACACCGAGGCCCACGTAGTAGTCGAGCGGGAACCTCCCGATCCAGGGCCCGGAGAACCACCAGACGTTTCCGCGCCGGAAACGCCGCACCGT
>CAZCIJ010000056.1:0-13137 GCA_964498265.1 uncultured Gaiellales bacterium
GTACGGCTATGCCGACAAGCCGGGCCAGTGGGATCACTGGTCGTCGTCCGGCATGGCGTACACCTACCCGGCCGACGACGGCGTCGACGGCACCGTCGTCATCGCGCCGGGCGACATCATCCTGCCGTTCAAGAGCTACGTGCAGACACCCGTCGAGCTCGAGATCAGCAGCGGCCGGATCGCTGACATCCGCGGCGCCGTCGATGCAGCGCTCCTGCGCGACTATGTCTCCGGCTTCGACGATCCCGATGCCTACGGCATCGCGCACATCGGCTGGGGCATGAACGAGAACGCCAGGTGGGCGTCCCTCGCCACCGATCGGCGTGGCCACGGCATGGAATCGCGAGCCTTCGCGGGCAACGTGCTCTTCTCGACCGGGCCCAACACGCAGGGGGGCGGCCCCAACAACACCGCCTGCCATCTCGACATCCCCATGCGCGGGTGCAATCTCGAGCTCGACGGCCGTCCCATCGTCGTCGACGGCGACGTCGTCGCAGACGGGCTCCGCCCCGTCGCCGCGTAAGCCCCATCGCATGGTCCTCGCCGAGCTCACGCACCTCTCCGCATGCGAGCTCGTGCACGGCTACCGGGCCCACGAGTTCACCCCGCTCGAGGTCGTCGACGCGCTCGCGCAGCGCATCCAGGCGGTCGAACCGGCGCTCAACGCGTTCACTACCCTCGCCCTCGAACGAGCGCGCGAAGAAGCCGCGGCCGCAACCGCCGCATACGCTCACGGCCACGAGACGGGCCTTCTCGGCGGCGTGCCCCTCGCCGTCAAGGATCTCTTCGACAGCGCTGACGTGCGAACCACCTACGGCTCGGCCCGCTTCAGCGATCACGTCCCGACCGCCGACGCGGAGGCCGTGCGCCGAGCGCGCGCCGACGGAGCGATCCTGATCGGCAAGACGTGCACCCACGAGTTTGCATGGGGGATCACGACCGCGAACCCGCACTTCGGGCCGACGCGCAACCCCTGGGCGCTCGACCGCGTCCCAGGCGGCTCGAG
This sequence comes from uncultured Gaiellales bacterium, assembly GCA_964498265.1. Taxonomy (GTDB): domain Bacteria; phylum Actinomycetota; class Thermoleophilia; order Gaiellales; family Gaiellaceae; genus CAZCIJ01. The sequence continues at coordinate 1,007 of CAZCIJ010000056.1, forward strand.
CGGCGGCTCGGCCGTCGCCCTCGCCGCTCACGAGACGCCGCTCGCGCTCGGTAGCGACACCGGAGGCTCGATTCGCATCCCTGCCTCCTTCTGCGGAGTCGTCGGGCTCAAGCCGACGTACGGACGCGTGAGCTCCGCCGGGGCGTTCCCCCTGGCGCCGTCGCTCGATCACCCGGGGCCCATGGGCCGCACCCCGGCCGACGTCGCGCTTCTCCTCCAGGCCATTGCCGGTGTGGATCCGAGCGACCCGGCGACCGTGGACGTTCCCCTGGGCTACTCGCGGAACAGCGTCGAGGACAGGCTGCGGGGAGCGCGCGTTGCTCTCTGCCCGGCTCTCCACCGAGTCCAGCTCGCTCCCGACGTCGCGGCCGTCTGGAGAAAGGCGATCGCGACGATCGACGACCTCGGGGCCGAGCTCGTCGAGGTCGACCTTGCGGAGGCGGAGGCGATCTACCCGGCGTTCGTCACGATCCAGCGCGCCGAGGCGCACTACGTCCACGACCGGAGAGGTCTTCTGGACGACCTGGACGCGTACGGCACCGACGTCCGTGGTCGCCTCGAGCTCGCGGCGAGCACGACCCTCGAGGACTACCTCTCGGCGAGCGCGGAGCGACGGCGCATTCGCGCCGCCTTCGCGCGCCTCTTCCACCGCGCTGACCTGCTGCTCACGCCCGTCTCCGCCGGCCCACCAGTCGCCATCGGCGACGAGACGCTCGTCCACAACGGCCAGGAGATCGAGTTTCGCGACCTCGTCATGACCTACACCGTCCCCCAGGACCTCGTCGGGCTCCCCGCCTGCGCGGTCCGAGCCGGGTTCGACTCGCGCGGGATTCCAGCCGGCATCCAGTTCACGGCCCCGCCGTGGCAAGAGGCGCGCGTCATCGGAGCAGCGACAGCCTTCTACCACGCCACGGAACCGATCCAGAGCCGCTGGCCGGACCCGCGCGGCAACACCGACTGAGCGCGCGAGAGAGCACGAGACCCGACGATCGAGCCGTACAAGGCTCGTGCCCGCGTGTGCGCCGGCCGCGCCCGAGGCGAACGATCAACCCGCGCTGGCGGACGACAGGCCGCTGCCCGAGCGCGCCGCCTTGCTCGCGAGGTTCCTGGTCGGGGGTCAGAAGCGGTTCGCGCTGATGGCGTCGAATCTCTGCGAGGGCGCGAGGGCTCGTCAGCGAGAGCGGAACACCCCAGCTTGTCCGCGCCGCCGCGCAGCTTGCGCAGCATCTCGACCTCCGCATCGAGAACGTCTCCGGCAGCCACGCCCCCTACGTGCAACGGCCGGAGGCCTTCGCTGAGGAGCTACGGTCGATCCTGCGCCCGCTCTCCTAACCCCAGCACCGTTCGAGCGGCCACCCCTCCCCCAGCGCGGCACGCCCGTTCCAACCGCGGGCCAGCCCATCGGGCCAACCTCCCACGCTGGGAGGTTCGGCGTCGATGCGCCAGACATCGCGGTGCAGCCGGCGAGTGCGAGCGGTAGCGTGCGACCTCATGGAGTACGTGAATGTCGGAAGCACCGGGCTGCGCGTCTCGCGCCTCTGCCTGGGCATGATGGGCTTCGGCGAGCACGAGAGCCGCCCGTGGGCGCTCGACGAGGCGAAGGCCGAGCCGATCGTTCGCCGCGCCGTTGAGGGCGGGATCACGTTCTTCGACACGGCGGATGTCTACAACGGGGGCCAGAGCGAGATCGTGACGGGCCGCCTGCTGCCGCGGCTGTTCGGCATGCGCGAGGAGTACGTCGTCGCGACGAAGGTGCACGGGCGAACGATGCCCGGCGAGAACGGCCGCGGCCTCTCCCGCAAGCACATCCTCGCCTCCGTCGACGCGTCGCTCCAGCGGCTCCAGCTCGACTACGTCGACCTCTACCAGATCCACCGCTGGGACCCGGCCACTCCGATCGAGGAGACCATGGACGCGCTCCACGACGTCGTCAAGGCAGGCAAGGCGCGCTACCTCGGCGCGAGCAGCATGTACGCGTGGCAGTTCGCCAAAGCGCAGGCGGTCGCGACGACGCGATTCGTGTCGATGCAGAACCACTACAACCTGGTCTACCGCGAGGAAGAGCGGGAGATGATCCCGCAGTGCCTCGACCAAGGCGTCGCCGTGCTGCCCTGGAGCCCGCTGGCGCGCGGCCTCCTCGCCGGCAACCGAACACGCGAAGGCGGAAGGCTCACGACACGCGCGAAGACGGACTCGTTCGGCGACAGCCTCTACAAGCCGAAGATCGACTTCAAGGTCGTCGACCGGGCAGCCGAAGTCGCAACCGCCCACGGCGTCCCCAGCGCACAGATCGCCCTGGCATGGCTGCTGCACAGGCCGGGCGTGACCGCGCCGATCGTCGGCGCCACCAAGACCGAGCACCTCGGCGACGCTTTGGCCGCCGAGCAGTTGCCGCTCGGCGACGACGAGATGGCGCGGCTCGAGGAGCCATACGTCCCGCACGCCATCGCCGGCCACTAGACGATTGATCGATAGCTCGATCAATCGTCTCCATACCGGGGCCGCTTCGCGGCCCCGGTATGGCCGCCCCAGTTACCTGCGCCGCAAGCGGCCGATTCGGCCGCTTGCGGCGGTGCTAACGCGATGTTTGATCGGACTTTCCGATCAAACGTCTACTAGGGCTTGGAAGCGGTCCTGTCGCCGTTGAGGAGCTCCGCGATGGGGTGCGCGTGCACGGCCTCCTCGGGGCGCGCGACGAACAGCTCGGCGCAGTGCCAGCCCGCCCGCTCGAACGCCGACAGCCCCACGCCACGCCGCTCGAGCGACTCGTGAACGAGTCGCCGCTCGTCCTCATCGGCGAAGCGGCGCTGGCGCACGAGGTACCCATCGATCCGCTCCGTCACGAGGCCGTGCTCCCGAAGCGCGCGAGCGATCGTGTCGAAGCCGATCCAGCGCAGCGTCAGCGCGGCGATCCACGGCGGCGCATCACCGCCGGTGGCAACGATCGTCTCGAACGTCCGCTCGGTCACGTAGCTGGCCCCGCCGGTCACCGTCACGAGATCGACGTCGGCGAGAGACGCGCCGACCTCGCCCGGCAGCGGGCCGTCAGCCTCGAGGTCCGCCACCAGCCCCTCGGCGAGAAGCCCGACCTCGACCGCGTAGCCGACGGCGTTCTCGGCCACGTCCAGCCCGACCACCTCGGCTGCGTCAGCCCGACGGCGCTCGGCGAAGAAGCGGCGGTCGGCCGCGGCCAGCTCGTCCCTCGCCAGGCCCGCCCGCTGCGACCATCGGTAGCGGCCTCGGAGCTCGTCGAAGGACACGTCGTGGTTGAGCAGCGCGGCGTTCACCCCGTAGGAGCAACACACGTCCAGCACCCTCGGCCGCCCGCACGAGCTCCCAAGCACCCGCAGGAGGCGGCGGAACACCGGTGCCCCATGCGCAGGCGCCTGGTAATCGAGATCCCAAAGCGCTGCGAAGTACGCCCGAGGATCGTCAGCGTTGTACACACCAGTGAAATCAGCCTTGCCTTCCAAACGTCTCCTCCCTTGCCGGAGACACGAGAAGCCCGGCCGACCGCGGCACCGCGAGCACGCCCGATCATAGAACGCCCGGCCTCACCGGTCCATCCACGGCGACGCAAGGTCCGGCTCACCCCAGGCGGGAACGTCCACGAAGCGGGCATCGGCTCGCTCAGGCCGCCTCGGCAGTCGCGTTTGGGCCCGTGCAGACGCGAGGAGGCCGATTCGCTAGCATCGACGTGGGAGGCCCCCAGCTTCGCGTCTGCCATGCAGGAAATGCTCGTCTACGGCGTCAGTCTCGACTTGGCCGGCAAGCAGCCGATGGTGCTCCTGAAGACCGCCGAGGGCAACAGGCTGCTCCCCATCAGCATCGGCCACCCGGAGGCGGCCGCGATCCTGGTCACGCTGCAGGGAGAGGCCCCGCCCCGCCCGCTCACGCACGACCTGGTCGGGGACATTCTCGGTGAGCTGGACGCGCATCTGCTCAGGATCGCGGTCACGGAGCTGCGCGACGACGTCTTCTACGCGCAGATCACGCTCGCCGTCCAGGGCGGCGAGCTCGAGATCGACTCACGACCGAGCGACGCGATCGCGCTAGCCGTCCGTGCCGACGCTCCCATCTACGCGGCCGAGACGGTGCTCGAGCAGAGCGCGATCGAGCTGGACGACGACACGGACGTCGAGGAGGAGCAGATCGTGGAGGAGTTCAAGCGCTTCCTCGAGGACACCGACCCCGGGGACTTCTCGCAGGAACCCTGAAGGCGACGTCTGGGAGGGTGATGGAGGAGATCGTGCTCACACGTGAGGGGCTCGCGCGGCTCGAAGAGGAGCTGGAGCAGCTGACGACCGTCCGCCGCTGGGAGATCGGCGATCAGATCCGGCTGGCGCGCGAGGCCGGAACCGAGCTGGCCGAGAACGCCGAGTATCTCGCCGCGATGGAGGAGCAGCAACGGCTCGAGCAGCGCATCGCCGACCTCCAGGACCGGCTCGCGCGCGCGCGAGTCGTCGAGCCAGGCGACGTGCCCGCCGACACCGCAGGAATCGGCAGCCACGTTCGCATCAAAGACCTCGAAGCGCGGGAAACCATGGAATACGAGATCGTCGGCTCCGGCGAGGGCAACCCCAGCGAGAGCAGAGTCTCGATCGCCTCCCCGGTCGGCGCAGCCGTGCTCGGACGCCGCGAAGGCGAGGTGTTCGACGTCGACGCGCCCGCCGGCCGGCAGCGACTCAAGATCCTGAACATCCGCCCGCCCACGACCCAGCGGAAACCCACCCGGCCGAACCGGCGCTCCCGAACCAACCGCCGGCGCAGCTAGACCATAGTTGTCGCGTGTGCCGCCGGCGCGTCCGCGGCGCACGCCGGCATTCGCGCTCTCGCAAGCTGCACCCTCTGCCTTGTCCTGCTCGTCTCTCCCTGTCACCGGCAGGCCGGCGCGACCCGGCAACGCGTGCCCGCACGCCGCGCATACGCAGGTCGGCCCGTACGGGCGTGAAGGCTGCCCGCAACGTGCGGAAGCAGATCCCCAGGCGCGGGCTCGATCCGCCACCATTGGGAGGAGCGCCGACGCGATGGAAGCAGGTTTGCCGGAGAGCACCGAACCCCAGGGGCTGAGCTCGGCAGAGGCTGCGCGACTGCTCGAGCAGTACGGGCCCAACGAGCTCGTGGAGGAGCGGCGAAGCGTCGTTCGGGAGCTGCTGTCCCATTTCTCTGGGCCGATCCCGTGGATGATCGAGGCGGCGCTCGCGCTGACGGCGGCGGTCGAGCGCTGGGCGGACTTCGCGATCATCCTCGTGCTCCTCCTCGTCAACGGGCTCGTTGGGTTCTGGGAGGAGCATCAGGCCGGCAGCGCGATCGCGGCCCTGAAGGAGCGCCTTGCGACGCAGGCCCGCGTCCGCCGCGACGGGCGCTGGCAGACGGTCGACGCGCGGGAGCTCGTTCCAGGCGACCTCGTCCACGTCGAGCTCGGGCAGGTCGTTCCGGCCGACGCCGAGTTGGTGCACGGCTCGCTCGAGGTCGACCAGTCGGTGCTGACCGGCGAGTCGCTGCCGGTCGAGAAGACCGGCGCGGACACGCTGCTCTCCGGCACGGTCGTCACGCTTGGCGAGGCGACCGCGGCCGTGACGGTCACCGGTCCGCGCACGTCGTTCGGCCGCACGGCGGAGCTGGCCGGGGCGGAACCCCCACAGAGCCACTTCCAGCGGGCTGTGCTCGCGATCGGACGCTACCTCATCCTGCTCGCGGTCGTCCTCGTCGCCGTGATCGTTCTCGACTCCCTGCTGCAGGGGCAGGGTGTCACCGAGACGCTCGAGTTCGCGCTCGTCGTGCTCATCGCCTCGGTCCCCGTCGCGCTCCCAGCCGTGCTATCGGTGACGATGGCCGTCGGCGCACGCCGGCTCGCCCACCACCAAGCGGTCGTCAGCCATCTGCCCGTGGTGGAGGAGATGGCGGGCGTCGACGTGCTCTGCGCCGACAAGACCGGCACCATCACCGAGAACCGGCTCACGGTCGGGCAGCCGCTCGGACTCAACGGGTCGACCGGCGACGACGTGCTCGTAGGTGCCGCGCTCTCCTCGCAGGCGGAGGGCCGCGACCCGATCGACCGCGCCATCCTCGAGGCGCTGCCCGGGGCAGAGCGCGAGGGGTACGAGCAGGTCGAGTTCCGCCCCTTCGACCCCGTGCGCAAGCGCTCGGAGGCGAAGGTGCGCGCCGCGGACGGGCAGATGTTCGACGTCGCCAAGGGGGCCGTGCAGGCGATCGCTTCGCTGGTGGGTGACGGGCCAGGCGGGCAGGAGCTCGAGGCCGCAGCGTCGCAGCTCGCGGCCCGCGGCTTCCGCTCGCTCGCGGTCGCGCGCAGAGAGGACGAGCGCTGGATGCTCGTCGGCGTCCTCCCGCTGCACGACCCTCCCCGTGCCGACTCTCGCACCACGATCGAGCAGGCGCGAGCCCTGGGCCTGGACGTGAAGATGGTGACCGGCGACCGGGAGGAGATCGCGCGCGAGGTCGCGCGCGAGGTCGACCTCGGAGAGACGATCCTCCCCGCCGACGCGCTCGGAGCAGACCCGGACATGGCGCAGCTGGCGAACCGCGTCCAAGCTGCCGACGGTTTCGCCCAGGTCGTGCCCGAGCACAAGTACCGCATCGTCGAGGCCCTGCAGGAGCAGGGCCACATCGTCGGCATGACCGGGGACGGCGTCAACGACGCGCCGGCCTTGCGCCGAGCCGACGCCGGCATCGCAGTCGCCGGCGCCACCGACGCTGCCCGGGCCGCGGCCGACATCGTCCTGCTCGCCCCGGGGTTGTCCGTGATCGTCGAGGCGATCCGGCTCGCCCGCGAGGCGTTCGCGCGCATGACGAACTACGCCATCTACCGGGTCACCGAGACGATCAGGGTCGTCGTCTTCGTCAGCGTCGCCATCCTCGGGCTCGGCTTCTTTCCGGTGACCGCCGTCATGATCGTCCTGCTCGCGCTCCTCAACGACGCAGCCATCCTCACGATCGCCTTCGACAACGTGCGCCCGAGCGAGCGTGCGGAGCGCTGGCGCATGCGCGAGGTGCTCGCCATCGCCACGGTGCTCGGCCTCGTCGGCGTCGTCGAGTCCTTCGTCTTGCTCGAGCTCGGCCTGCACCCCCTGGATCTCGACCGCGAGACCCTGCGCACGCTCCTCTACCTCAAGCTGTCCGTCGCCGGCCACCTCACCGTGTTCGTCGCCCGCACGCGCGGGCCGTTCTGGTCGGTGCCGCCCGCGCCCGTCCTCCTCGTCGCCGTCCTCGGCACGCAGATCATCGCCACGCTGATCGCCGTCTACGGCTTCCTCATGGAGCCGCTCGGCTGGCCGCTTGCCGCGCTTGCCTGGGGCTACGCGCTCGTCTGGTTCCTCCTCCTCGACGCGACCAAGCTCGCCGCCTACCGCGCCCTTGACCGCCGTGGGGGCGCAGGCGCAGCGGAGGCAGCGGCGTAACCCGGGCCCGGTGGTCGCCACGAGCTGGCCTGCCGTGAGGCGGCTGAGACGGCTCGGCGCAGGGTGTCGCGAGCGACGTGCCCTGCGAGGCGAGGGTTCTCTGCAGCCGGCGAAGCGAGTACTCGTACCAGCGCGGGCCGTACGGGACGTAGACGCGGAGTCGTTCGCCTCGCCGCACGAGCGCGTCGCCGTGGATCGGCGCCAGACCCGCCCCCGGCAGACCGTTTTCCACCCCCGCCGCCGCTCTCGAGGCGACGGCTGCAGCCACGAGCGCACCAACCAGCACCCCGACCACGAGCCGAAGGCGAGACAGGCATGCACCTTGCTCGACACGTCACCCGTGCTCCTCGTGTCACACGCGCTTGCAGCGCACGACCCCGTGCCGACACGTCGGCCCCTCACCACACGCGCTCCCGCCCGAGCCACCTGATCACCGCCTCCTGACTCGGTGGCGTCGAAATAGGCGTCCCAGCCGACCGCGTAGCTGATCGCGTCGACCGGCTCGGACGTGCGCTCGAGCCCGGCGTTTCGCCTCCTCGGCCCGAACGTGCTGACGGCTACGCGCGCCCCTGCGGGCAGCGGCGCCCGCGTGGTCGTGGTGGCCGTTTGCGGTCGAGGCGAAGTCTGTGTATATCAACATCCGAGCTGGACGACCCGTCAACCGTGAAAGGACGCTTGGTGACTGATTTCCCCGCTTCCCACCAGGATTTGCTCGAGAAGCCGGGCTTCGCGACGCTGGCGACGATCAGCCCGACGGGCCATCCGCAGCTAACCGAGGTCGTGTACCTGCTCGACGACGACGGCGAGATCAAGGTCTCGCTCAACGAGACGCGACACAAGGCCCGGAATCTCAAACGTGATTCGAGATGCAGCCTCTTCTTCCTCGATCTCGACAACCCGCTTCGCTACATCGAGGTTCGTGGCGACGCCGAGGTTGCTGACGATCCGGGCAAGGCGTTCGCCGCCAAGGCTGGCGCGAAGTACGGGATGGACTTCACCCGGAACGACCAGCCTGGCGAGAAGCGAGTCGTCGTGACGCTGCACCCGACGCGGGTTCACGCCGTCGACATCTCGCCCGCGCCGAACGACTAGGGCTTCGAGCACCGATCGGCGGGCACGGCTCATGAGGTCGATCGTCGCCAGGATCGTCGACCCCGACTGGGAGCTCCGTGATGAACCTTGGGCTTAGCGGGGTTTGCACGGACGAGTCGATGGACCCTCGAGAGCTGGCGCGGATCGCCGAGGAATCGGGGCTCTTCGACTCGCTCTTCTTCGGAGAGCACACGCACATACCCGCCAGTCGAACGAGCCCGTTCCCCGGAGGAGAGTTGCCGCGCGACCACTGCCGCGCGCTCGATCCATTCGTTGCGCTCGCGGCAGCGGCCAGCGTCACCTCGGGGATCCTGCTCGGGACGGCGGTCTGCCTTCTCGTCGAGCGCGACCCGATCATTTGCGCCAAGGAGGTTGCGAGCCTCGATCGGATCTCAGGGGGGCGAGTCGTGCTTACCGTTGGCGCCGGCTGGAACCGGGAGGAGATGGAGAACCACGGGACGGATCCGCGGACGCGCTTCGCCGTGCTGCATGAACGTGTCGAGGCAATGCGCGCGATGTGGACGCAAGAGGAGGCCTCATATCAGGGTCGCTACGTCAGCTTTGACCGCATCTGGTCGTGGCCGAAGCCGGTGCAAGCTCCCCACCCACCGGTGCTTCTCGGGACGAATGGGCCCAGGGCGGAGGAGCGAGTTCTCGCATACGGCGACGGCTGGGGTCCGATCGCCGCGCCAGGCCTCGCTAGCCGAGTGGCGAGGTTCTGCTCTCTGTCGACCGAGCGCGGCCGGGACCTCCCGGTAACCGTCTTCTTCTACGGGCTTGGAGACGCACGCGCGCTGGAGGAGCTCGCAGCTGCTGGAGCCGCTCGCTGCGTCTTCTGGCTGACGTCCGCCGAGCGCTCGGTCGTCGAGCGAGAGCTCGAGCAGATACGAGACACGATCCGCGAGTTCACGGGCTCGGCCGCGCTCTGAGAGGTGCACCACCGAGCCGGGGGTCGGCCGCCTTCTCGCCGATCATCCTCGAGAGCGCGTGCGTGTTGCCGGAGCTGACCGCCGGCATGATCGACGCGTCCGCAGAGCTCGAGTGACGCGAGCATCGCGTCGACGTCGGGCCTCGCCGGAGAGGTACTGCGCGTCGATGATCAGCTCGCCGGTCGGATCCGCCGAGCGCGGGCGAAGCGAGCCGCGGCTCGCACGCTGATGCCGCCCGCCGCCGGGATCGTCGTCACCTTCACCATCGCGCGCAGATCGCCCACCTCGCAGGTTGGGAGCCAGACCCCTCTTCGAGGGGAACGGCGCATCGTCGTCCGCTACGCGCCCACCGCTCAGTACACGTTCTCAGCGGGTGTGGCCGGCGCCGGCGTCGTCCTCGAACCGGAAGGGCGGGTACTCATCGCGCATGAGCGCCGCATACGCCAAGACACGGTAGGTCCAGCGGCCGATACCGAGATTGAGCCGGAACAGATCGGGCGGATAGCGCCCGGCGAACAGCAGCATGATCCCCGCATACAGCACGAGCAAGAAGTTGAGGCCGCCCTGGCGCGGCCCCCAGCCGCCCTTGAGCACACCGACAACGAGGTACTGCGGAAATGCAAGCAGCCACCACTTGACGAGCACCAACCCGCGCGAGAGCCACTCGGGGTAAGGGATCTCGATGCGGGCGGGATAGTCGACATCGGCGAACGTGAACGGCGGGTAGCGGTCGGTGCCGATCACACCGAGCGCGTAGTAGTCGACGCGCCACGACCAGCGGATCACACCCACGTTGAACTCGAACAGGCCGCGGGGGTAACGCCCCGTAAACAGGATCGCGAACAGCGCAATGACGGAGACGACGACAAACGCGAGCCAGAGGAAGAACAGCACCACGTAGTGGGGCAGCGCGAGCAGCCACTTCACCAGCCACAGCCAGCGACTGAGCGTCGGGTCCAGCGTCCCCTCGACCCTTACCGGATAGGGAGGCCCTCGACCAGCGCTGGCAGGCTGCTCGGGAACGACCACAAGCCAGGCGACCATACCCGCCTCCAGGATCTTCTGCAAGCGGATTGGCAAGAGGCGCGGTCAGGCGAGCGGTCACCTCAAGGGACTGTCTCGCGGGACTGAGCGGCTCCGGCCGCCACGCACCTGTCCTCCTCATCTTCCTCGCTAGACGTTTGCGCTGGTAATGAGACGGCCATGCCGTCGGGGCCGCGAAGCGGCCCCGTATATGGAGACCGTGTCACGGCTGTGCCGCTCTCGTTGCAACGGGACTCGCCGCCTCGATCAGCGTCCGGAGGTCGTCCTCGCTGATCTCCCTCTTCTGGGAAGGGGTCGGGGTTCCGCTCAGCGCTTGATTGACGATCCGCGTCACACCGCGTGCGAGGGACCCGGCAGCCTCGTTCATGACCGTCTTCTCCTGCCGAGCCAGCGCCGTCTCCTTGACGGCTTCACCTGCTGCTCTCTGGGCCTCTTCCGAGCCACGTGTCCCGAGCGCGTAGCCGAAGACGCCGGCGGCGACGGTTCCGACGGCCGCGAGCGCAGGGGAGACGATTGCCACGATCGCCTGTCCGTCGAAGTCGGTGCTCGAGACGATGATCGCGAGCCCACCGAGAAAGACCGACGCAAGCGCGATCAAGATGGATGCAAGCATCACCGCATCGATCCAGCCGTATTTCCGCACCTGGCGCTCAGAGCTTGCCATCTCGCAGACCTCCCATCTTCGGGTCCGTCCATTGATCATCCCCGTCCCGTGTCACAGGATGGCGCGACGGAGACAGCCATTCCGAGCGTAGGCTGCTCATGGCTCGACTCCGTAGGCTTCTGTGAACGCTTGCTCGGCGTAGGAGTGAGAGGCGTAGCCGAACCCCTTGTCCCCCCACGAGGTTCCCCAGCTGTTGCGGACGATGAAGCGATCCGCCGTGTAGCCGACGAGGGCGACCGCGTGCCCGCCGCGGACCGTGGCCGGCTCGTACACGTCGAGGTCCCCGTTCGTCGTCGCGGCGCCGTCCCAGGTTGCGTCGACGCCGAGACGAGTCAAGATCGGACCCTTGGTCGCTAGCCACGCCTTCCACCCCTGGAGGTCTCGACCAAGGTTGAAGTAGGCCGTGATCTTCAGCTGCGCGGCGAGCGCGTAGAACGTCTTGACGTCACCGGCGTAGAGCTTTCCGGACGCGAACGGCAAGACCGAATCGCGTACGGCCCCGTATTTGCGGGCGATATCGAGCGCGGCCTTCAGGCTGGTGCCGTCGGCCTCGAGAAACGTCGTCGGACGGGTCGTGAACTCGTCGGTCTCCTTGGCCGCCATCCACTGGAAGCGCGGCGACAGCAGCTCCGCCTTCGCGAGTCGGCCGGCCTTGACGAAATGCCAGCGAAGAACGGAGTCGCTGCTGGCCCACCCGACGCAGGACCCCGTGCTTCCCTGATCGGCGATCTTCCACCAGGGCTCGCGAAGATCCCTCGAGGCGGGAACGCGAGGCGCGGCAGCCATGAAGCCAGCCTCGGCGGCGTTGTCCAGCAGCCAGTCCTGCTCCTGCCCCAGAGAGGGAAGACAGTTGAGGATTCGCTTCACCCTGCGCGGCCGTGCCATCGTGCACCTCCAATCGCTCGTGTCCGGTCAGTCGACCACGATGGCTTCGAAGACGGCGGTCGCGGCGACGTCCTCGTCCAGGGTCAGCTCGCACGTGTC
>CAZCIJ010000057.1:0-13082 GCA_964498265.1 uncultured Gaiellales bacterium
CATCAAGAACAAGTCGTTCTCCGTCACCGCCGAGGTCGCGGTCACCGACGGGCACGCAGAGGGCGTGATCGTCGCCCAGGGCGGTCGCTTCGGCGGCTGGAGCCTCTACGCGAAGGACGGCAAGGCGAAGTTCGTCTACAACGTGCTCGGCATCCACGAGTTCCCGACGGAGGCGACGGAGCCGATCCCCGCCGGCACGCACCAGGTGCGGATGGAGTTCGCCTACGACGGGGGCGGTCTGGCCAAAGGCGGCGGCGTCACGCTCTACTACGACGGCAAGAAGGTCGGCGAGGGACGGATCCAACTGACCCAGCCGATGCTCTTCTCCGGCGACGAGACGACCGACGTCGGCTACGAGTCCGGCACGGCAGTCACGGCCGACTACACGACGCATGACAGCCGGTTCACGGGGAAGATCAGCTGGGTGCAGATCGACATCGGCGCGGACGACCACAGCCACCTGGTCGACCCGGAGGAGGTCGTCCACATGCTCATGTCGAAGCAGTGATGCGCTCGACGCGAAGCCTCGAGGTCGCGAGAAGAAGGAGGGTGCCGCCCTGACGGCGAACGGCCCAACCGACGTGCGGCTCGTCGCCTGCACGGTAAACCGCGAGAACCTGGAAGCCCTCGCCACGCTCCTCGAGTCGGGCGACGTCAAGGTCGTCATCGAGTCCTCGACTGATTGGACTCCGCGGCTGCCGAGGAGCGCCCGTCAGCGAGACGTGCTGATGTTCTCGGCAGCCCAGGCCGCGAGCTGGTGAAGCGCCTGCTCTGAACGCGAGCCCGGCTCCGCGGTGTAGATGATGAGCTGCTGATCGGGGTCGGAGTCGGAGGTGAGCGGATCCCAGTCCAGTGTGATCTCACCGACGACAGGATGGTTGTAAGTCCGTGTGCCGCGCCGCTTCACGGCAACGTGTGTTCCGGCCCACCACTGGCGGAACTGCTCGTCTCTGATGGAGAGGTCGCCGACGACTTCGGCGAGACGCGGGTCGTCCGGCTTGCGTGCCGCCTCCATCCGGATGTAGGAGACGACTGAACGCGCGAGTCCTTCCCAGTCGGGGTACAGGGAGCGCATGCGCGGGTCGGTGAAGAGCAGCCGCATGAAGTTCCGTTCCCGCTCGGGGATCTTGCTGAAGTCGACCATCAAGGCGGCGGCCAGCGGATTCCACGCGAGGATGTCGTGCGTGGGCGTCATGACGATCGCGGGCGCGTCGGTGACGTGGTCGAGGACACGCTGCATGTGCGGCCTGATCTTCTGCGGCGCGCGGCGCCGGGATTTCGTGGCCGCGGCGTTCGGGCCGGCGAGCTCGTACAGGTAGCTGCGCTGGTCGTCGTCGAGGCGCAGGGCGCGCGCGAGCGACGCGAGCACCGGCGCCGACGGTCTGATCCGGCCCTGCTCGAGCCGCGCGTAGTAGTCCGTCGAGATGGCTGCGAGCTGTGCGACCTCCTCGCGGCGAAGACCGGCGACCCGCCTCCGTGTCCCACCCTCCGGCAGACCGACGTCGCTGGGGCTCAGCTCGGAGCGGCGGGCGCTTAGAAACGCGCCAAGCTCGCTCTGATCAGTATTCCCGCTGCTCATCCGTTCCGCGTCATTGTCGCCGAGGCGTGGCCGTTTCTGAGGGGGGAGGGATCCTTCCTAGGAAGCGCTTTCCAGGGAAGAACCTTCTCTATCGGCCGAGGCTATCGGGTGTCATCCTGAACCTCGGGCAACCGACAGTCTTCTGGGTGCCGCGGCGCCAGATACCGGAGGGGGCTCGATGAACGCGCCTTCGCGGTGAACGCGTGCCGCGAGAGCCGGCTGCTGCGAAGCCGCGGGGCCAACGGGACAGGGACGAAGGAGACAGCGTTGCAGATCACGAGAAACACGCTCGACACGAACAGCGGCCCGAGCGACTGGTTCACGGGCGCCGTGTACGTCGACACCGTCGCCGTGCCGTCCGCGGACTCGCGCATCGGCGCTGCCTGCGTGCACTTCGCGCCGGGTGCGCGCACTGCCTGGCACACCCACCCCCACGGGCAGACGATCTGGGTCACCGAGGGTGTCGGCCTGTGCCAGCGCGAGGGTGGCCCGGTCGAGGTCATCCGCCCCGGAGACCGGGTCTTCTTCGAGCCGGGTGAGAACCACTGGCACGGCGCCGCCCCGACCCGTGTCATGACCCACGTCGCGATGCAGCAGGCAAACGACGCGGGCGAGGTCGCCACCTGGGGGGAGCAGGTAAGCGACGAGCAGTACGGCCAGGCGCCGCCGATCACGGGAGGAGGGAACTGATGCGCGCAACGGTCATGTACGGCGCCGGCGACGTCCGCATCGAGGCCGTCCCCGACCCGACAATCGAGGAGCCGACCGACGCGATCATGCGGGTCGTCCGCGCCAGCATCTGCGGCAGCGACCTGTGGCCCTACAACGACATGCCCATGAGCGAGGCCGGGCAGACTATGGGCCACGAGGCGATCGGCGTCGTGACCGACGTCGGCAGCGACGTCCGCACTGTCAAGCCCGGCGACGTGGTTGTGATGCCGTTCGCGATCTCTGACGGGACGTGCGAGTTCTGCCGGGAGGGGCTGCAGACCGCGTGCGTGCACGTCGGCTTCTTCGGCAACCGCGGCATGAACGGCGCGCAGGCGGAGGCGCTGCGCATCCCCTACGCGGACGGGACGCTCTACTCGCTCGACGTCGCCGACGACGACGCGCTGATGCCGTCGCTTCTCACGCTCTCCGACGTCATGGGTACCGGCCACCACGCGGCCGTCGCTGCGAAGGTCGCGCCGGGCCACCGGGTCGCGGTCGTCGGCGACGGGGCCGTCGGTCTGTGCGGCGTGATCGCTGCCAACCGCCTCGGCGCCGAGCAGACCATCATCATCGGCCGGCACGCCGACCGGATCGCGCTCGCGCGCGAGTTCGGCGCCACCGACGTCGTCAGCGACCGCGGCGCGGAGGCCGTCGAGCGCGTCAAGGCGCTGACCGGAGGCTACGGCGCCCACTCCGTGCTGGAGTGCGTCGGCACCGACGACTCGACCCGCACTGCCGTCGAGATCGCGCGTCCCGGCGGCGCAGTCGGGCGCGTCGGGGTCCCCCACTACGAGGCGATTCCGGCTGCGCAGCCCTCGTTCTACAACAACGTTTCGATCGCCGGCGGCCCCGCGCCCGTGCGCGCGTACATCGACGAACTCCTGCCGGACATTCTCGAAGGGCGCATCGACCCCGGCCGCGTCTTCGACCGCGTCGTTGACCTTGACGAGGTGCCGGACGGCTATCGCGCGATGAACGAGCGCGAGTCGATCAAGGTGATGGTGAACCCGTCGTGAAAGACTCGGTCGCGGCCGCTCGTAGAGGTGGTTCGGCTTGACGTCGCGGTGAGCGACGCCGTGCTCGGCCGCCAGCCCAGCCAACGTGCCCGCGATCTCCGTGAGCGCCGCTGCGCGACCCGTTTCAGCGGTTGTCCTTCAAGCGCCCCCGCGATCGGGCGAGCGATCGGCATCGCCGGCCAGGGACGATTGTCCCTTGTCGGTGTTGAGGACCTTCAGCGCGACGGGTTTGCCGTCGCCGGCGATATGAGCGCGGGCTCTTGAACGTTGGCGGTGTGGTCCTTGCTTGTCCCGCTGAGACGGAGTACGGGAATTGGGGCCATGAGCACGAGCGCAGCTGTCGTCAGTGTGATGGCGGGAAGGCCTGCGCTCTCGAAGATGAGCCCGCCGCCGCTTGCGCCGGCTGCTGCGGCGGCTGAGGCGAGGAGGTCGCCGAGGCCGAGGAGCCGTGCGCGTTCGTTGCGCCGTGTGAGGTCCGTGACGAGGGCGGTCGTGGCGAGGTAGGTGGCTGACCAGCCGAGTCCGAGGAGGAAGAGTCCGGTAGCAGCGACCGGAAGCGCCGCTGCGTGGGTGGAGAGGGCGGCTCCGAGCGCTGCGAATGAGGCGCCGCCGAGGAATCCGTGTCGCCTCCCGTGTCTGTCCAGGAGCGTTCCGATGGCAGGGGCAAGCGCGCGCCCGCCGGCCAGGTGGATGCTCATTAGGAGCGCGACCGTGCTCGTGCCGTGCTCGCTTGCCGCGACGGTCACGGAGCTTGTTGCAGCGACAATTGCGGCGAGGGTGACGGTGCTGGCGGCGAATGCTGCCCGGATCGGCGCCAGGTGGAGGAGTCGGCGGAGCGAGCGCCCGGTGTCACCGCCGAGTTGTGCGTTGCGTGATCGCCTGGGCCGTCGCGTCGGTGGCGGAAGGGTGAGCACGGCCGTTGTACCGAGCGTGGCGAGGGCAGGGACGAGCAGCCAGGGGAGCAGGAGCTGTTGCTGGATGCCGAGCCTGTGGCTAAGACCGGCGAGCTGGTCGACGATGAAGGGGCTCGCGACAGCGCCGATCGCCCCCGCCGCGACGAGCATACCCAGCGCGCGAGCCCGCGTCGCCGCACCGTGCAAGTCCGCGACAGGCGCCCGTGTCAGGAGTGCGCCGCCGATCCCGGCGCCGACGAGCGAGGACGCAGCGAGCAGAATCAGCGGTGAGCGTGCAGTGACAGCGGCGGCGGCCGCGAGCCCACCGACTGCGATCAGAAGATTCCCCGAGGCGAGAGCGAGTCGGTGCCCAACCCGATCCATCAGCCTTCCGGTGAGGAGCGCGCCACCGCCCGCCGAGATGTTCCAGAGGGCGATCAGAAGGCCGGCAGAGCTGCCGCGCCCGGAAACCTCGGTCGCTGTGACTACGGCGAGGGCGAGGAAAGATCCGGTCGCCGCGGATACCGCCACTTGAGCGACGAGGAGCCCGCGCATGCTGCGCCTGGCCTGTTGATCCGGTCTCTCCTGTGGCTGCGTCGTGGCCATGGCCACAGGAGACGGGTGCTGGCCGTCAGCCCGGTGTGGCCGGAGGTAAACGGGCGCTTAACCGTCTTGAAGACGCCGTGGTAGGGTCGCGGCGCAGCGGATGGAGTTTCGGATCCTCGGGCAGCTCGAGGCCAGGGAAGGCGGGCAGGTGCTTGCCTTGGGTCGCGGCAAGGAGCGTGCGCTGCTGGCCGTGCTTCTCCTGAGCGCGAACCGGTCGGTATCGGTGGAACGCCTCCTCGACGAGCTCTGGGGGGAGGCGGTGCCCGAAACGGCCGCGAAGGCGGTGCAGGTCTACGTCTCTCGCCTGCGCAAGGCGTTGCCACCGGGGGTGGTGCACACGACCCGACGCGGGTACCTGGTGGAGGCGCCGCCGGGTTCGCTCGACCTCGAACGCGCCGAGACCCTGCTCGAACAGGGTCGGAGCGCCCTCGCCGCCGGCCGGGCGGCAGAGGCGCGCGAGAAGCTGCGTGAGGCGCTTGCACTGTGGCGCGGCACCGCGCTGGCGGAGTTCACCGAGCCCTTCGCCCACGCCGAGGGCGCAAGGCTTGAGGAGCTACGGCTTGCCTGTCTTGAGGAGCGCATCGATGCCGATCTCGCGCTGCGACGTGAGAGCGATCTCGTCGGAGAGCTCGAGGTGCTGATCGCGCGTTATCCGCTGCGTGAGCGCGCACGCGCTCAGCTGATGCTCGCGCTCTACCGGGTTGGTCGCCAAGCAGAAGCGCTTGCTGTCTACCAGGACGCGCGCCGCGTGCTCGCCGAGGAGCTGGGCATCGAGCCCTCACAGTCGCTGCGCGAGCTCCAGCGCCGCATCCTCAACCAAGACGCGGCGCTGGAGCCCGCGCCGCCCGCGTCCGAGAGAGGAGGGCTCCCCTGGGCTGTCGCCAGGCCTGGGCGCGCCGGTGAGACTCAGCTCCTAGGACGCGAGAACGAGCTTGCGCGCCTGCGCGGCGCGCTCGAACGCGCCCTCGCGGGCCGCCGGGAGCTCGTGTTCGTCACGGGGGGGCCCGGGCTCGGGAAGACCGCCCTCGTCAACGCATTCCTCGACGAGGCAAGCGCCGCTCGGGGGCTGCTCATCGCGCGCGGCCAGTGCCTTGAGCAGCTCGGCGCCGGGGAGCCGTACATGCCGGTCCTCGAGGCGCTTGGGCGCTTGTGCCGCGAGCCGGACGGCCGTCACCTGATCGCGCTCATGCGCGAGCGGGCACCGACATGGCTCGTGCAGATGCCGTGGTTGCTTCCCGAGGGCGAGCTTGGCGCCGTGCGGCAGCGAACAATCGGGACAACACCGGAGCGAATGCTCCGCGAGATGGGCGAGCTCACACACGCCCTCGCTGGTGAGGGCGCGTTCGCACTCGTGCTCGAAGACGTTCACTGGAGCGACCCCTCGACGCTCGACCTCCTTGGCGCGCTCGCGCGAGGCGAGGAACAGGCCCGGTTGCTCGTGATTGCCAGCTACCGCCCGGCCGAGGCCGCGCGTCACCCGCTGTACGCGCTCGCCCGTGACCTTCGTGCTCGAGGACGTTCCAGCGAGGTCGCTCTCGCCCCACTGGACGCGGACGCCGTCGGCGCGTACCTCGCCAGGCGCTTTCCCGGCAACCGCTTCCCCCCGCAGGTCGCGGCGGTCCTCCGCAAAACCAGCGGCGGCAACCCACTCTTCATGGAGATCGTCGTTGACTCCTGGGCCGACGAAGAGGCATTTCACGAGCGAGACGGCGCCTGGGAGCTCGCCGTCGAGCCCGAGGTGCTCGCGGCCGGCGTCGCTGACAACCTGCGCGGCCTCATCGAGCAGCGCATCGAGCGTCTGGATCTCGAAACACAAGAAACGCTCGAGGCCGCCAGCATCGCCGGGCGCCGGTTCGCTGCCGCGGGCGTAGCGGGAGCAAGCGGCCAAACTGAGGAAGAGGTCGAGCGCCGCCTGGACACGCTCGCCCGACACGGCGAGCTGCTGGCTGCCCGCGGCGCCGAAGAGTGGCCGGACGGGACCATCTCGGCCGCCTACGAGTTCCTCCACGACCTCTACCCGACCGTGCTCTACGAACGCGTGCCACCGGGACGGCGCACGCGCTTGCACAAGCGCCTCGGACACCGTCTCGAGCAAGGCTACGAGGAGTCTCCCGGCGCCATCGCGTCCGTGCTCGCGAGCCACTTCACGCGCGCACGCCACGCAGAGGCCGCCGTCCCCTACCTCGAGCTCGCCGCGAGCAACGCGACCGCCAGGAGCGCACACCGGGAGGCGATCGAGCATCTCATCAAGGCACTGTCGCTGCTCGGCCGGCTCCCCGCTGCCGAGGAGCGCGACCGTCGTGAGCTCAGGCTGCAGGGCCTGCTCGCATCCGGGCTGATCGCCACGAGCGGCTGGTCGGACACCGCTGCCGAGCGTGCGCTCACACGTGCGAGCTCGCGGAGCGACTGGGCGAAAGCGACGCGCTCGCCTCCGCGCTCTACCGGCTCGCCTCCATGTACGAGACGCGCGGCGAGTACACCCGCTCCCAAGCGCTGCTCGAGCACGCGCTGGCGCTGCCGCACGAGTCCCGCGACACCGGGCCGCTCGTCGACTCCCACGAGCTCCTCGCGTGCAGCCTCCTCCACCAAGGCGCGTTCGACGGCGCGCTCAGCCACGCCGAGGAAGGGCTGCGTCTCTTCGATGGCCTGCACCTCGACCCGGCCAACGCCGCCTACGGCGACGACGCAGCCGTCCTCTGCCACGGATGGGCCGCACTCGCGCTCTGGTTCCTCGGCCACCCAGACCAAGCGCTCGAGCGAGCGCTCCAGGGCCTGGCGCTTGCCGAGGACCCCAGGCACCGCTTCAGCAAGGCGACGGCGTGCGCACAAGTAGCCATCGTCCATCAGCTGCGACGCGAGGAGCGCCTCACGAACCACTGGGCCGACGAGACGATCGCGATCGCGAGCGGCAACGGATTCGCCTACCGCCTGGCAATGGGAACCGTACTGCGCGGGTGGGCCCTCGCCGCCAGCGGCAGCTCGGACGCCGGACTCAGGGAGCTCGAGCGCGGGCTCGAGCTCTCACGGACAACGGGCGCACACATGGACGAGCCTTACTACCTCGCGCTGCTCGCCGACGCCCACAACCGCGCTGGCCACACGACAGAGACGCTCGCCGCCGTCGATCGAGCGATCGAGCTCGTCCACCAAAGCCGCGGGTTCTTCTACGAGCCCGAACTCCATCGGCTGCGCGGCTGCGCCCTGCTCACCCAAGGCCCCAACCAAATGGCAAGCGCAGCAGCGAGCCTACGCCAGGCGCACGCGCAAGCGATCGAGAAGCGATCAAAGACGCTCCAGCTGCGCGCTGCAGTCAGCCTCGCCCGCCACCTCTCCGCGAACGGCCACCAGGTCGAGGCACGCGACCTCGTCACACGCGCCTACAACCTCCTCGACGAAGCCCTCGACACTCCCGACCTCCTCGAAGCGCGAGAGCTCCTCGAAGAGCTCACCGCATAGGTGGCGCGACCGCCGGGAAGGTCCCGCTCCATGGAGGAGGTCGGGGTCACGCCGTGCGCGGCGGCTGAGGTCTTGCGTACCGCGTCTCCTCGATCGGGCGGTTCATGCGAACTTCCGTCTCGAAGGCGATCACGCTGCCACCTCCGCCGCGATCGGGTGTACGGGCCGACGCTCGGCGAGGCGGGCACCGGCTTCGGGGTCGTGGGCGACCACGTAGACGGTAGGGGTCTCTGCGGCGAACGCACGAATCTTCTCGTGTGTCAGCCGTTCCGCCTGCTCGTCGGTCCCGACACCGTCGGGCTTGCCGCGCAGCATCAGCTCCTGCGTGTAGGAGCTGTCGCCCGCGAGGAAGACCGTGTGGTCGCCGTCGTCGACGAGCACTCCGATCTGACCGGGCGTGTGCCCGGGGAGAGGGACGAGCGTGACGTCGCCGGCTTCGGTGAGGCGCAGGCTCTGCGGGAAGGCCCCGAACGGTTCCGGGTCGAGTTCGACCGTCATGGGCCGGAACCAGGTCGGCCAGTGCTTGTTCGCGACGTAGCCGCGCAGCCGTCCGCGGAGGCCCGCTGCGTACGCGAGCTCGGTGCGCGAGACGAGGATCTCGTTGTCGGGGAAGTGGTGGAGGCCGCCGGCGTGGTCGGTGTGCAGGTGGGTCAGCACCACCCAGCGGACGTCGCCGGGCTGGATGCCGAGTCGTTTCAGCTGCGGACCGACCTCCTGCTCCGGCTCGACGAACTCGCGAAACGCGCGCAGGCCTGGGTGCCAGCGCGCGAAGTAGCTCCGCTGCGAGGCGCGGGCGTCCTCGCCCGTGTCGACGACGATCACGCCCTCCGGGTGCTCGATAGCGAAGGCGTAGATCGGCAGCGGCTCCGTCCACTCGCGATCGAGGATCGCGTGCAGCAGACGGCCGCGTCCGTGGCCGACGCCCTCGCGCCAGGCCGTGGTGAGAGAGACTGTTCCGGTCTGAATGGCGTGGATCTTCACTCTGCCTTCTCCTTTCCTGGCCTTCGGGATCTCGTTGGGGGCCGCCCTTCGGGTGCGAAGCCACGGAGGATCAGGTCGGCGACGCCCTCGGCAAGCTGCTCGTCGAGCGGGCCGCCGGTGACGAGCAGCCGGTAGAAGAGCGGCCCGCCGAGCACGTCGAGCGCCAGCTCGAGATCGAGGTCGCGACGCAAATCACCGCGCTCCACCCCGCGCCGAAGCACCTCGCCCAGCGCCCCCCGCCGGCCGGCCAGGAACCCGTCACTGACCGAGCGCGCCAGCTCCGGCTTCTGGGTCATGGCGCCGATCAAGTTCGCCATCAGCGGGCCCGCCAGGGTGCCGCGGTAGAGGTCAACCGCCTGCCGCATCAGGACGAGCAGATCCGTCCGCGTCGAGCCCGTGTCCGGGACAGCGATCTCCTCGTTCACGAGCGCGGCGACTGCCGCGGCGACCAGCTCATCCTTCGAGCGGTAGCGGCGGTAGATCGCTCCCTTGCCGACCCCCGCGCGGGCGGCGACGTCCTCCGTCCGGAACTCGTAGACGCCGCGTTCCGCGATCAGCTCAAGCGTCGCGTCCAGAATCGCGTGATCGGCCCGCGCATCGCGCGGCCTCCCCATTGGCCGTTCCACTGCGACGTAGCTCAAGTCGGTTCTCCTTTCTGGAACTCACGCGTACCGGTTCTCATCGTAGCACGCTTACGGTACGCGCAAGTTCCATAACTGCGGACCAGGGGCGGCCAGGCAGCCCTTCGCCGCCGAGGGCGAGCGGAACGACGAGCTGAGCTGCGCACGCGCCGCCGTCTACACGACGCATGGGCCCGTTTGACGTAGCCGGCCCGTTCCAGCTCGTCGATCAGGGAGACCATCGTGCTGCGGTCGATGCGAAGCCGCTCGCCGATCGCCTGCTGGGAGAGAGGAGCTCCCTGCCGATCGCGTGCTGCCTCATACCGGAGGAACGTCATCACGCCGAAGTGCTTGACCGTGAGATCGAGCGGCTCGAGCGCCCGGTTGGCGACTTCCCGCGCGTTCTCGGCAGCCCAGCTGAGGACGGCGCCGAGACGACGCTCGACGGAGGCGGGGAGGGGAGGAAGGCCCAGATCGTTCATTTTGACTGATCATCAAGTAATTGATAGTCTTCCTGTCTGATGAAAAGTCTAGCTGAGGAAGGACTCAGGAATGACGCACGTAACGGACGACTGGACGTTCGCCGGCTCATGGCCGTACGAGCCACACTGGTACGAGACGCCGGAGGGGCGCATGCACTACGTGGACGAGGGCGCCCCGGGGGCCCCGGCGGTGGTGCTGGTGCACGGCAACCCGGCGTGGGGCTACCTCTACCGCAACTTCATCCCACCGCTGGTGGAGAACGGCTACCGGGTGATCGTTCCCGATCTGCTCGGTGCCGGCCGCTCGGATAAGCCTGATCGGCCGGAGGTGTACCGGATCCGGCGCCACGCAGAGCGGATGGAGCAGCTGCTCGAGTCGCTCGATCTGCGCGACGCGACGCTGGTACCGCACGACTGGGGCATGCACAGCCTCTACTGGGCAATCCGCCACCCGGAGCGCCTCCGCGGCCTCTTCATCCTCAACACGATGGCCCACCGCCGTCGCGAGGAGATCGAGCTCCCGGTTCCGATCAAGCTGTTCCGAAGCCGAGTGACAGGGCCCCTGCTCGTGAAGCGGCTGGACCTCGTCCGGCGCTTCTTCCTGTTCGAGTTCGGGATCGCCCGTCAGGAACGGGTCACGCCCGAGATCAGGCGGGCGTACCTTGCGCCGAACCCGACCGCGGCGAGCCGCACGGGCGTGCTGATCTTCCTGCGCGAGATCCCGACCCGTCCGAACGATCCGATCTCCGACTTCTGGGGCGAGCTCGAGGACGGGCTCGAGCGCCACTTCCGCCGCAAGCCGGTCGGCATCGCCTGGGGCATGCAGGACCGAGCGTTCACGCCCGCCGTCCTCGAGCAGCTGTGGCTGGGAACCTTCCCCGACGCCGTCGTCACGCGCGTCCCCGACGCCGGCCACTTCGTCCAGGAGGACGCCCACGAGCGCGTCGTACCCGCCCTGCTGGCGCACCTCGAGAGGTCCCGCGCGGTCGCCGCGGCGGCGTAAGTCGGAAGCACTGAGTGGTGGGGGCTGCACCGCCCTCACCACTCACCCCTCAAGGAGGCTCGCGAGTTTCCGCCACTAAGAAGGGCTAGAAGCGCGAGAAGCCGCCCCAGGGACCGAGGTAAGTGGGGCCGAAGCCCTCGAGGATGTCGCGTGCTGCCGGGCTCGGGTCGCCATAGACGACGAAGCGCGTTGGGTCGACACATTCCATGAAGCGCTCCGCCCATTTCTGCATGAAGCCGCTGACGTGGGCTACCATCGCCTCAGAGTCCGCGTACTTCTCGAAGATGTGGACGGTGCTGTCGTCGTCCGAGATGTACCACTCGTAGGCGAGTGTCCGCTGCTCGGCGCGCGTGCCCGAGACCATCTCCTCCATCAGCTCCTTGAACGCGTCGAGCGCGCCATCCTTCACAGCCAGCTCGATCACCCAGGAAACGTGTCGCTCCATGGTGCCCTCCGTCGGTTGTCGCCGTAGCGACTCTATAGAGCGCACAGCGGGTTCGGTGACCTGCTCGCGGCTTGATGTCGCGGTGGACGAGCCCGGCCGCGTGCGCGTGTCTTCTCCAAACCAGCCTCCTGGCGGCGCGGCTTCCCAAGCCGAGGGTCGCGGGTTCGAGCCCCGTCGTCCGCTCTGAGAGAAACCCCCGCACACGGGGGTTTCGCTTTCACTCGGACTGCTCAGCCTCCTCGGCCGTGGCACGCTCATGGCACAAACGCTTGGCGTAGGAGTCCAGCCGGGGAGCGCGTGTGCGCCTCCGAGCCGGCCGCCAGGTGGCCTAGTGGCGCTCGATCATCTCCACGCTCTTGCCCATGTAGCGGGCGAGCTCGAACGTGCCCAAGCCAGCGGCGAGCGCGTGCGTCGCGAACGTATGCCGCAGCGGGTACGGGCCGCGCTTTGCGAGCCCGGCCGACTCGAGCGCCGGATACAACTCCCGTGCCCGCCAGTTGTGCAGGTCCAGGTGGCCGCCCTCCGGAGCGGGGAAGAGGAGCCGTGTGTCGATCCGGGCCGGCGCCGGTCAAGCGCGGCGATCGCTCGCGCCGAGAGCGGTACCCGACGGCGCCTGGCCGCCGTCTTGCCGTAGCCCTTCACCCGTCCGTCCGCGAATGAGCGCTCGACGAGCACGACGCCGTCCCGCGCCCTGGACGTCGCGGCGCTCGAGCGCGATCCACTCCGACGGCATCAGGCCGGTCTCGGCGGCGAAGACGACGAGCGGCCCGTACCCGGTCCCGTCATCGTCGGCGAGCTCCACGTCGAGCTTGTCAATCTCCGTGAGCGTGAACGGCTGCAGCTCCTCGGGGCGCGGCTGAGGGTTCGGGCTGGCGTTCGCCGCCGCGTCTACTCGGATCAACTCGTAACTCACGGCCGCGTTCAGGACCTGTCGGAGCGCCTGGACGATCCCGTACGCGGAGCGTCGCGGCAGCTTCTCTCTCCACTCGACGATCGCGAGCGGCATCCGCTCGAGCTCGACGAGCGGCACGTCGCCGAACACCGGCAGCGCGTACTTCTCGAGCCGGTAGCGCAGCGTCGACGTCGTCCGCGGCTCGTGCGTCGCCGCGAGCAGGTTCAGGTAGCGGTTGGCGAACGCGCGAAGGCTCATGCGCCGATCAGCCGCGCTCAGCCCGCCGTTCAGCCGCGGCCGCACGTGCTCGGCGAACCACTCGCGCGCCTCCGTCTTCGTCTGGAACGGAGGCGCCGGCGCGTGGCGCTTGAAGTCGGCGCCCTCGCGCCAGCGGACGC
>CAZCIJ010000058.1:0-12898 GCA_964498265.1 uncultured Gaiellales bacterium
TGTCCGAGTACCAGGAGCGCCACACGGTGGCGCGCCTGATCGGCGCGCCCCCCGGCTACGTCGGCTACGAGGAGGGCGGTCAGCTGACGGAAGCCGTGCGCCGCCGTCCCTACTGCGTCATCCTGCTCGACGAGATCGAGAAAGCCCACGCCGAGGTCTTCGACGTGCTCCTGCAGCTGCTCGACGACGGGCGCCTCACGGACGGTCATGGTCGCACCGTCGACTTCCGAAACACCGTCGTGATCATGACCTCGAACGTGCGCTCGGCAGAGGCGATGCGGGATCACTTCCGACCCGAGTTCTTGAATCGCATCGACGAGATCGTCGTCTTCGAGGCGCTGTCGCGCGATCAGCTGGCCGCGATCGTCGAGCTCCAGCTCGCGCACCTGCGCGGGCGGCTCGCCGAGAGAAGTATCGGCATCGAGCTCACGCCGGCTGCGAAGGAGCTCGTCGCCGAGGCGGGCTGGGACCCGGCGTACGGCGCCAGGCCGCTGAAGCGAGCCCTGCAGCGGCTCGTGGAGAACCCGCTCGCCATGGGGCTCCTCGAGGGCGAGTTCGACGAGGGCGACACGGTGGTCGTCGACGCGCGAGAGGGCGGGCTGACGTTCGAGAGAGCAGCCGCCGTCGCGCCGGCGGCGTGACCGAGCTCGGCGTCGAGATCCACCGGCCGTTGCGGCTGGGTGAGCTGATCGCGGCCGCGGTGCGCATCTACGGGAGGCGGCCGCTCGAGTTCCTCGCTCTGGGACTGCTCCAGGCGGGCGCCCTCGTCGCGACCGTGTCGCTGCCGTTCGTCGCCGACGTGGTGGTGGTCGCTCTCGCGTTCGGGATCGCGTTCGCCGCGGTCGTCAGGCTGGTCGCGGGCGATCCGTTCGCCGAGGCGCTTCAGCGATCGCTGCGACTCCTGCTCGTGGTCGTCACGCTCGGCCTCGTCGTCGGGATCCCGTTCGCGCTCACGGCCTCGTTCCTCCTCTTCCTCATCCTCGCCGCGGCCTGGCTCGGCCTCGCGGCGTTCGCGATCCCTGCTGCGATGGTCGAGACGCCCGAGGACACGACCTACCCGGGCCGCATCGCCCACGCCCTTCGCCGCACGGTGGAGCTCGCACGCACGGAGTACCTTCACGCCTTCGGCGTCGCCGCCATCCTGATCGTCATCACGCTTCTCGTCGGGATCGTTCTGTCGCTCGCCCTGTTCAGCTTCGCGGACAACGGCAGGGTCGCGGCCGTCGCGATCTCGCAGATCGTGCTCTCGCCCTTCTTCTTCATCGGGCTGACCGTGCTCTACTTCGAGCAGCGGGCTCGCGCGGGCGCGAGGGCCGCGTCCTCGTAGCCCGTCCCGCCCGCGCCTACACTCCCCGGACAGAGCACGAGACGAGGGAGACGAGATGCCGACGTACATCATGCTCACCACGCTGACCGACCAGGGCCTGCAGACCCTTCGCTCGAGCCCCGAGCGGCTCCGGGCGGTGAACCGAGACGTGGAGGCGCTCGGCGCGCGCGTCGTCCACCAGTGGGCGTGTCTCGGGCCGTTCGACTTCGTCAACATCGTCGAGGCGCCCGACGCCGGAACGGTCTCGAAGATCTCGGTCGAGCTCGGCGCTCGCGGCAGCGCCAAGCTCCAGAGCTACGAGCTCATGGAGATCGACGACTTCCTCCGCGCCGTCGAGCGCTGACGCCGACGAGCGGGTCCGGCGGTCGCAGGCGCCCTTGAGACCTGTCTCATGCACGCTCCCGCGCCCGGTGACGTTCCGCCCAAGCTCCCGGACTGGGTCATGGCCGAGGTTGCGGCTTGGCCGCAGGACGCGTGGGGCGTTCACCACGCCAGGCTCCTGCTGCGGGACGGGAGGGTGATCGCGCCCATCGCCATCCTGCCGAGCGGAGACCTCGCGGGCTGGGCCGAGGCGGGCGAGGTACCCTTCGCCCCGGAGGACATCGTCGCCATCGAGCCGGCGGACGAGTAGAGCGCTGTGCCAGCGGGCGAGGAGAAGGGATCCAAGCTCAGGCCGTTCCTCCTCGGCGGCCTGATCGGCGGCATCGTCGCGCTCGCCGCGGAGCGGCTGACGGCAGGCCGCGGGCAAGCTGACCCGGTCGCCCCTCCGGGGCTGGCGGCGTTCGAGGAGGCGCCTTGCTTCCGGGAGGCCGTGGAGCGTGAGCGAGAGGCCCGAGGCTCCTGAGCTCCGTCGCGTGCAAGGCGTCCGCGTCGGACGGAGCCCGTCGCGCGCGCAGCTTCAGTGATCGCCCGGGAGAAGGCGGGAGGACCCGAGGCGCCGACGGTCATCTTCCCGACTGCGCGCGTCGAGACGCAGGACCGCGTCGTCGGGCTCGACGCCGGTGCCGTCGACTACATCCTGAAGCCGATCGCGGCAGCGGAGCTGCGCGCGCGTACGGGCGGCGCTCAGGACGAAGGCGGACTCAGATGATCCGGCCTGCGCTCCGCTCCCGATCGATCGTCGCGACGCTACTATTACTCCGTGAGCGTGGTGGCGGTGGTGCTCATCGCGTGCGCCGTCTTGATCGTCATCGGCGCCGAATGGCCGCGGCTGCACGCGCGGGTCCACGCCGGGGGCGAGACCCGGACGCGTCGCGAGCGGGACCGCAGGAAGTCCCAGCTGCGCGTGATCCAGGGCGATCGCGACGACTTCGCCGAGAGCGTCAAGCGCGACCTCGACCGCCTCCCCGTGATCGACGAGCGCGACGACGTCTACTAGAGGCTTGATGTGGAATTCCAGCACCCCCGGATGACTCCCGCGACGCGGCGCATCTCGCCCGGCTCGTCCTTGCCCATATCGCTCCTGATATGGGCTGCGAACGATCCGGGCGAGCTGCTTGGTCGCGGAAGCCCCCACGGGCACTCGAATTCCGCATCAAGCCTCTAGACGCAGACGCACGTCTCCGGTGTCGTACGCTCGCGCCTAACGCCGCCTCATTCGATGCGGAACGTGGTCACGAGCTCGCTCGTGTTGCCGAGGATACGGGCGGCGTTCTCGTTGTTCTTGGCCTCCTGGCGGTCCGACACGCGCAGGACGAGGCGGTGCCGGCCCGGCCGAAGCGGCTGGAGTGGGAGCACGGCGGTACCGCCGACGAGCCGGCCGGCGCGCGGCCGGCGGCCGTCGATCCGGTAGACGATTCCGTCCGGGTCGACTCCGGCCCCTGCGTCCTGGACGCGGGCCAGCAGCCGTCCTCCGGCCGCGACTCGCGACACGAGCGAGATCGTGGGCGGGGTGACGTCGTCGATCCACACACGGAAGCGGAAGCGCCCGGCCGTGCGCCTGCTGGGGCCGTCGAAGACGATCGCGTACGTTCCCGGCGAGGGCAGGAGCGCGGCGGCGGTGGGCGTTGGCGCGAGCAAGCGCTCGAGGTAGGGGTTCGCGACGTACGGGAGCGAGGTCGCGCCGGTCATCCGGTTCTCGTCGGCGTCGCGGAGGATGCGGGGCTCGACCTCGACGCCGGGACCCGTCTCGACCACCGCTGCTCCGAGGTTCGCGACCGGACGGTCCAGCACGAGGCGGAAGACCTGCTCGGGGCCGGCGAGGCGCCGGACGACGTCGGCCGGCGCGTCCGGGTAGCGATACGTCGAGACGAGCGCGGGGCGGCCGGCCGTGTTCCCGCTGAAGGTCCCGGAGCCGTTCAGCAGGCGCGACGGCTGGCCGGGGAGACGCGGCCGCACAGCCCGGAGCCAGAACGGGATCCTGCGCCGCTCGCGGCCCTGCTCGAGGACCACGAAGCCGGTCCGCTCCCCCACGCGCGCCCCGGGCGCGACGACGAGCGACGCGAGGAGCTCGCCCGGGACGCGCACGCTGTCGGGGACGGCGATCGAGACGCCTCCGGCCGGGGCCTGGTGCTCGACGCTGACGCTCCAGGCGCCGGCGCCGCCTCCGGCGTCCTCGAGCACGATGCTCCGGCTCACCTGGACGCCGGCCGAAGACACGTCGACGAGTCCGAAGCCGAGGCTGTGGGGTGAGGCGGTCACGAGCGGATCGGCGGCCTCGGGGAGATCGACGAGGCCGCCGCCCTGGCGGGTGCTCGAGACCTCGCGCCCGCCGCTTCCGCGCAGGACCGGTCGGCCCGCAAGCGCGAGCGCCGACCTTACCTGCGCCACCGTCCACTCGGGGTGACGCTCCAGCAGCAGGGCCGCGGCGCCGGCGACGTGCGGCGCGGCCATGCTCGTGCCCGACAGCTCGCCGAACTCGCCGTCCGGCAGCGAGGAAAGGACGTCGACGCCGGGAGCGGACACGTCGGGCTTCTGCTGGAGCCCGAGGGGCGTCGGTCCGCTCGCGCTGAAGGACGCGATTCTGCCCGAGCCGCTCACGGCGCCGGCCGTGATCGCCTGCGCGGCCGTCCCGGGTGAGCCGATGGATCCCCTTCCGAGCTCGAGGAACTCGTTTCCGGCCGCGACGACCGGAACGACGCCTGCCGCCGCCGCGTTGTCGAGCGCCTTCGCGACGGCGTCTCGGGCCGGGTCGATCTCCGGCTCGCCCAGAGAGAGGTTGATGACGTCCATGCCGTCCGCCACGGCCGCCTCGATGGCTGCGACGAGCTCAGGCGAGTTGCCGTCCAGCCCTACGCCGGAGGTCGTGGGGACCGTCAGCGCCTTGTAGTTGCCGAGGTATGCGAGCGGAGCGACTCCTGAGATGACCGTCCGCGGCCGGGTCCGGGCGACGGTCCCGGCGTTGCCCGCGGCGATCCCCGCGACGTGGGTGCCGTGACTCGAGTTCGCAGGGTCGAAGGGACGGCTCGCGTAGCGCCAGCGCGCATCGGGTGGCGCGAACGCTCGCGCGACGATGACCTTGGCCGTCGTGAACGACGTGTCGCCTTTCGGAAAGCCGGGCGGCAGCTCGAATCCCGCCGGGTCGAAGTACGGATGCCCCGCGTCGATCCCGTCGTCGATGATCCCGATCTTGACGCCCCGGCCGCCGTGCTCGAGCGCGGGCCCCCAGATCGCCGGCGCGCCGATGAGCGACGGGCCGTCCGAGGCGAGCGGCCGATAGCGGACGCTCGGGTACACGGCGGCCACGCCCGGGAGGGCCGCAACGCGCGCGAGGTCGCGGAGCGGCAGGTCGACGGCGAGGCCGGACAGCACGAGGCCATAACGCCAGCGCAACCGCGCCGAGGGCGAGACGGCGGCGATACGAGCGGCGACCCGGCGCTGCTCGGCCTCGACGACCCGGAGCGCCGATGGGCGCTCGCCGGCCGTGGCGCGCGCGGCCGGACGCGCGGCAAGTTCGACGATGACTGCGACTCGTTGTCCCGCCTGCCCGGTCAGCGGGCCTGCCCGGGCGCTCGCCGTCACGAACGCGACGGCGAGGAGAAGGAGGACGAGGATGCCGCGGCGAAAGATCGACCGATCGTACCCTCGCAGGGTCAAGTCACACGCATGGAAGGGTGCCGAAACGCTGCTCGAGTCCCGTCCTCCCGCGCCGCCCGCTAGAATGGGTGTCCGGCCACGCGGATGTGGCGGAACTGGTAGACGCGCACGGTTCAGGTCCGTGTGGGGGAGACCCCGTGGAGGTTCGATTCCTCTCATCCGCACTGACGCCGATCAAGGACCCCCAGTAGAGCTCCAGACACATATCGAGTACCCGGCCAAGCGAGGGCTCGGGGCGCGGTCCCTGCAACGACTCGACGCGTTCCTCGCCGCGCTCGAGCCCGTCAGGCAGTGGGTGCTCACGACGCGGGGCCGCCGCATCCTGAACGCGGGTATCACGCTCGTCGCGCTCGGGGTCTCGGTGCTCGCCGCGCGGCACTTCGCCTCGGCGGGCTGGCCGCTCCAGCACGTCGACCCGCTCCTCGCCGCGGCCGCGGGGTTGCTCATCATCCTCGGGTACCCGCTCAAGGCTTGGGGCTGGCAGCGTGTCTTCCGGCCGTCCGAGCGACCCGCGGCGATGTCTCTCGCGGCCGCGAACGGCGCGGCGTCGATCACGGGCGCGGCGCTCCCGGGACGCTTCGACGAAGTCGTTCGCATCGCGGTCATCCGCCGCTACCCCGCGTGTCCCGCAGGGGTGTCGACGCTGGCGCTCTCCCTGTTCTTCGTTGGGCTTCTCGACGCTGCGGCGATGATGCCGATCGCGACGTCCGCTGCGGCCACGTCCGACACGGCGTACGCGCGGGCAGGTCTCAGCATCGTCGCCGCGACAGGGCTCGGAGCCGGGCTCATCGTCCTCCTGCTGCCCCGCATCATGGCGAGCGGCCGGCTGATCAAGTACCGGCTCGCCCAATGGGTCCACGAGCGCCTGATTCCCCTGCGTGAGGCGCGGGCCGCCGCCCTGTTCATCTTCTCGTCCTGGGTCGTGCGCGCTCTCGGGCTCTACCTCCTGCTCGCAGCGATGGGCATGAGCCTCTCCTTCCCGCTGGCGATCGGCTTTCTCTGCGCGTCGGCCGCGGCCAGCGCCCTGCCGATCGCGCCCGCTGCCGGCGCGGCCGCGCAGGCCGGGGGTGGAGCGGCGCTGCTCATCGCCAGCGGGATCGGCACGGATGCCGCCGTCGACTTCGCGATCAGCGCCCAGGCGCTCGTGATCTTCGCCGGGGTCGCCGTCGTGCTGATCGCCATGGGGTGCCACGCGGCGGAGCGAGCAGTCGCGCGTCGGGTCTACTAGCCCGCTCCGGGGGTGAGCCAGGGCGCCTGGGGGGGAGCAGGCGCCGGGATGCCGCCTCCTCCTCGCGCGTTGTTACGTTAGCCGCGCGATGGAGGGGCTCCACGCGATCAACGCGATTCTCGTGGTCGCCGTCAACGGGCTCGCGCTCGCAGCGGGGGCCGTGTATCTCATCCGCCGAAGGGAGCCACGCCGTGCCTACGCCCACGTGCTCGCGCTCGGGCAGACGCTGCTCGTCGCGCAGGTGGCTCTCGGCCTCCTGCTGCTCTCGGAGGATCGGCGGGCGCCCGACCGGCTCCACTACCTGTACGGAGCGCTCGCGCTCGGCGCCATTCTCTCACCGTGGCTCTATGCTCCTCGGGAGCCTCGCAAGCGGCTCGTCTGGTTCGTCGGGGCGTCGGGGCTCGCAACTGCCCTTGCGGTGCGCGCGTACGTGAGCGGCACGTGACGATCAACCCGACCCTCCGGGGCCTCGCGATCATCGTCTTGATCGCGGCCGTCATCACCGCGCTTCGGCTCGAGGACGTGCTCGGGGCGCTGTTTCTCGTCGCACGCATCGCCTTCATCGTGGCGATCGCGCTCTTCCTCTTCGCGCTCTGGCGCCAGCGCCGCGAGGAGATCGCCACGTGGTCGCGCCGCGCGCAGCTCGTGCTCTACGGCGCAGCTGCGCTCGCGCTCGTGAACGTCGCGCTCGCATTCGTCCCGGTCCTCGACTACCCGTCGACAGGCCTCGAGGCGGTCGTCTTCTTCGCGATCCTCGGCGCCTGCGGCTTCTCCATGTGGCGGGTCTGGAGAGACGAGCACACGTACGGCTATTAGGCGCTGGACGCCGGTGGCTGTCGAGACGGTGGCGATCGTGGGCGCGAGCCTCTGCGGGGCGACCGCCGCCCTTACGCTGCGGGACGAGGGCTTCGACGGCCGGGTCGTCCTGATCGGCGAGGAGGAGGAGCCGCCCTACGAGCGTCCGCCGCTGTCGAAGAAGTACCTGTCCGGCGAGCAGCCGTTCGCGAAGGCTCTGGTGCGTCCGCCGGAGCTCTACGTGGAGCGGGAGATCGACATCCGGCTGGGGACGAGGGCGGAGCGCATCGACCCGCACGAGCGCGCGGTCGAGCTCGCGAGCGGCGAACGCATCGCTGCCGACCGAATCCTCGTCGCGACGGGCGGCCGCAACCGGCGTCCGCCGATCCCGGGGATCGATCTCCAAGGGGTGCACGACCTGCGGACCCGGGCGGACGCGGACCGGATCCACGAGGAGCTCAGGCCGGGGCGAGCGGCGGTCGTGGTCGGGATGGGCTTCATCGGCTCGGAGGTCGCGGCGACGTTGCGCGGCGCAGGCCTCGAGGTCGTCGCCGTCGAAGGGTTCTCGGTTACCCTCGAGCGGGCTCTCGGCGCGGAGGTGGGTCGGGCTATCGCCGAGCTTCACCGAGAGCACGGGGTCGAGCTGCTCCTGGGCGAGCTCGTGACGGCGTTCGAGGGCGAGGGTCGCCTCCGCCGCGTCACGACGTCCACGGGGCGAGCGATCGATTGCGACTTCGCCGTGGTCGGCCTGGGGATCGACCCGAACGTCGACGTCGTCGCCGGCACGGGCGTCGTGCTCGAGGACGGGATCGCCGTCGACGAGCGCTGCCGCACCACCGTCGACGGCATCTTCGCCGCCGGCGACGTCGCCGCGCACTGGCATCCGGTGTTCGGCGAGCGGGTGCGCGTCGAGCACTGGCTGAACGCGATCGAGCAGGCCGGCGCCGCCGCGCGCTCGATGCTCGGGAAGGGCGAGCCGTACGCCGAGCTGCACTGGTTCTGGTCCGACCAGTACGACGCCAACATTCAGTACGCCGGACACCACAGAGACTGGGAAGGGCTGGTCGTTCGCGGCAGCCTCGAGGAGCGCCGCTTCGTGGCCTTCTACCTGAAGGACGGCGTTCCGCTCGCGGCGGTCGCGATGAACCAAGCCCGCGACCTCCGCCGCGCGAAGGCGCTCCTGCGGGCGCGGCGGCCGGTCGATCCGGCGTCGCTCCGGGACGCGGACGTCGACCTGCGGACGCTCGCGGGAAGCCTCTAGGACGTCTCGACGCGGGCGCGTGCCCCGTCGAGCGAGTCGAGGATGGGGCGGACGTCCTCGAGGGTGCCCACGAAGATCGGCGTGTCGCGCTCCGTGTACCGGCTCGCCTCGGTCTCGCGCAGCGTCATCATCAGATGGAGGAAGTCGATCGGCTCCTCGCACTCGAACGCGGTCATGAACTCCTGGTCGTCGATCCCGAACGAGTACGTGGTGTGGTTCGTGATCGTGCGGAACGTGCCGCCGATGTCCGCGTGCTCCTTCATCGCGCGCGTGCGATCCTCCATCGAGAGCGAGTACCAGGGGCGGACCTTGACGAACGGGTAGACGACGAGGTACGGGGCGCCGCGAGGCACCACGCGGCGAGGCGGGCGCTTCGAGTCGCGCTCGAAGTACTTCGAGGAGAGCGTCGACGCAAGGTACGAGTACGG
The DNA here is from genome assembly GCA_964498265.1 of uncultured Gaiellales bacterium. GTDB lineage: Bacteria > Actinomycetota > Thermoleophilia > Gaiellales > Gaiellaceae > CAZCIJ01. Next base: position 9,075 of record CAZCIJ010000058.1, read on the forward strand.
CGTCGAGAGCCAACCGGCAAGCGGCGTGCCGTTGAGCTCGGCGCCGAGCTCTCGGAGGTCCTCGTAGCGCTCGGTCAGCTTCCAGAGGAAGAAGTCCGCGTCCGGACGCGCGCCGACGAGGCTGTACGAGAGGATCTGCATTCGCTCCTGCCAGGACTCCACGATCTCGGCGAACGCCTCCTTGGCTGCCAGGCGCTCCTCGACGGGAAGGCGCCGCCAGGCCGGATCGACGCGGTAGAAGGTGTAGGCGGCGTACTGGGGCGGATGACCCTGACCGGCTTCGGTCACAGCGAGAATCGTAGCCGGCGCGTCGCGTTCTCTGCACAGACGTCCACCCACGCGACACGGGTTCGCGCGTACCGTCGAGACCGACGGGCGAGGCCGTCGGCGGGCAGGCGGTCTCGCCCGCGACCGCACGGTGAACCGAGAGTTCGCCGCGCAGCGGACGGCGAAGCCGGCCGCGGAGGCCCACGCCGGCGTAAGCCTGCCCGTACGAGGCTAGCCTTGGCGAGGATGACTCATCTCGCCGGGGACCACGAGGAGCGCATCGACGCGCAGCTGCGGGCGCTGCCGGCGCAGGCCGGCGTCTACCTCTTTCGCGGGCGCGACGACGCCGTCCTCTACGTCGGCAAGGCGAAGTCGCTCCGTGCTCGCGTACGGTCGTACTTCCGCGGCGGAGACACGCGGATGGGGCTCGAGCGCATGGTGCAGCGCGTCCGGCGCATCGAGGTGATCGTGACGCAGTCCGAGGGCGAGGCGCTCCACCTCGAGCAGAACCTCATCAAGCGCCATCGCCCGCCCTTCAACGTCCGTCTTCGCGACGACAAGTCGTATCCGTACATCGCCGTGACGGTCGAGGACGAGTTCCCGCGGGTGATGTTCACAAGGGAGCGCCACCGCCGCGGCGTCGTGTACTTCGGACCGTACGCGAACGCGAAGAAGGTGCGCGAGACGCTCGACGTCCTCAACCGAGTCTTCCCCTACCGCCCGTGCGAGGGGCCGCAGCCGGGGCGCCACTCAGGCGTGCCCTGTCTCGACTACCACATCGACCGCTGCCTGGCTCCGTGCGTCGGCTACGTCGGCAAGGAGGAGTACGGCGCCGTCATCGACGGCGTGATCGAGTTCCTCTCCGGCGAGACGAGGCCGATCCAGCAGGAGCTCGAGCGGAAGATGCAGGAGGCAGCCGAGCGGCAGGCGTTCGAGGAGGCCGCGCGCTACCGCAACCGGCTCTTCTCCGTGCGCCATCTCGCGGAGAGGCAGGCGGCCGACCGGCGCGACCTCGGCACCGTCGACGTGATCGGCCTCGCCGCTCGCGGCGCCGTCGCGGCCGTTCAGGTGTTCCCGCTTCGCGACGGACGTCTCGTCGACCGCCACGGCTTCACGCTCGAGAACGTCACCGGACAGGACACGGCGACCCTCCTCGAGGTGTTCTGCCTCGAGTACTACGGCGGCGTGCCGAGCGTGCCGCCGCTCGTGGTCGTTCCACCCCCGGCAGGCGATCTCGGCGGCCTCGAGCAGTTCCTGTCCGACCGTCGCGGGTCGAGCGTCGAGGTCCGCCCCGCGCGCCGCGGAGACATGCGGCGCCTGCAGGAGCTTGCGCAGCGCAACGCCGAGGTCGCGCTCCAGGCCGAGGAGCTCGCGAGCGAGCGTCGGCGCGTCCGCCGCATCGAGGCGCTCGAGGAGCTGCGCGAGGCTCTCAACCTCGAGAGCCTGCCGCTGCGGATCGAGTGCTTCGACATCTCGAACATCCAGGACGAGTCTCCCGTCGGCTCGATGGTTGTCTTCGTCGACGCGGCGGCGAAGAAGGCGCACTACCGCAAGTTCGCGGTGCGCCACGCAGGAGGCCAGGACGACTTCGCGATGATCGGCGAGGTCCTCTCCCGCCGCTTCGCTCGTCTTCAGCCGGCGACGGCGGACGACTACGACGAGAGCTTCGGGCAGGTGCCGAACCTCGTCGTCGTCGACGGCGGCAAGGGCCAGCTCTCGGCGGCGCTCGATTCGATGCGCGCGTACGACCTGGCCAGGGTCGCGGTGGTGGCGCTCGCGAAGCGGGAGGAGGAGGTCTTCGTGCCCGGCCGCGCGGAGGCGATCGCGCTGGAGCGCGGCTCGGCCGGCCTCCAGCTGCTCCAGCGGATCCGCGACGAGGCTCACCGGTTCGCGCTCGAGTTCCACCGCACGCGCCGCGAGGCACGTGCCAAGGAGTCCATCCTCGATGCCCTTCCCGGAGTCGGGCCCGTACGCAAGCGCGCGCTCATCCATCACTTCGGATCTCCTGAGCGACTGCTGGCCGCGAGCCGCGACGAGCTCGAGGGCGTCCCCGGAGTGCCGCCGCGGGTCGGAAGGCAGGTCTACGCGGCCCTGCACAAGACCGGGCGGGCCTGACACCGCCGGGCGCGGTCGCCGGACAGCCCCCTAGCGGTCCGGGGCGAGGAACGGGTAGCGGTAGTCGGTCGGTGGGACGAAGGTCTCCTTGATCGTCCGCGGCGTCACCCAGCGGACGAGGTTCCACATCGAGCCGGCCTTGTCGTTCGTGCCCGAGGCGCGCGAGCCGCCGAAGGGTTGCTGCCCGACGACGGCCCCGGTGGGCTTGTCGTTCAGGTAGATGTTGCCCGCGGCGTAGCGGAGCCGCTCGGAGGCCTCGCGCAGCGCATAGCGGTCCCCACCGAAGACCGCCCCGGTGAGCGCGTACGGAGCCGTCCGGTCGACGAGCTCGAGGGTCTCGTCGAAGCGGGCTTCCGGGTAGACGTAGCACGTGAGCACCGGGCCGAACAGCTCGTCGCGCAGGAGACGGAAGCCGGGGTCGCTCGTCTCGATGATCGTGGGCTCGACGAAGTAGCCGACCGAGTCGTCGACGCCCCCGCCGGCGAGGACCCGCGTACCGTCGTGGGACCGGGCCTCCTCGATCGCCCCGCGCTGGGTCGCGAGAGCCGAACCGTCGATGACGGCGCCCATGAAGTTCTCGAAGTCGGCGACGTCGCCGACGCGAATGCTCGCCGTCTCGTCGGCGAGCCGGTCACGCAGCGCGGGCCAGAGATTCGAGGGCGCGTAGACACGCGATGCCGCCGAACACTTCTGGCCCTGGTACTCGAAGGCGCCGCGCAGGATGGCGGCGGCAACGGCCTCGACGTCGGCCGAAGGGTGAGCGACCACGAAGTCCTTGCCGCCCGTCTCGCCGACGATCCGGGGGTAGTTGCGATAGCGCTCGATCGCTCCGCCGACCGTCTTCCAGATCCCCTGGAACACGGCGGTCGAGCCCGTGAAGTGCACGCCCGCGAGCTCGCTGCTCCCGAGCGCAGGTGCGCCCACCTCGGGACCCGCCCCGTACACGAGGTTGACCACGCCGGGAGGCAGGCCGGCCTCCTCGAGCAGCTTCGTGGTCCAGTACGCGGAGACCGTCGCGGTCGACGCAGGCTTCCAGAGAACGGTGCAACCCATGAGCGCCGGCGAGGTCGTGAGGTTCGCGCCGATCGCCGTGAAGTTGAACGGGCTGATGGCGAGCACGAAGCCCTCGAGAGGACGGTACTCGAGCCGGTTCCAGACGCCCGGAGACGATATCGGCTGCTCTTCGTAGATGCGAACGAGGTATTCGACGTTGAACCGCCAGAAGTCGCACACCTCGCATGCCGAGTCGATCTCCGCCTGGTGCGCGGTCTTCGACTGGCCGAGCATCGTGGCCGCGTTCAGCGTGTCCCGCCAAGACCCCGAGAGGAGCTCGGCGGCGCGGAGGAACACCGCCGCCCGCTCCTCCCACGGCGCGCGGCTCCACTCGCGCCATGCCGAGGCCGCCGCGGCGATCGCCCTCTCGACTTCAGCGGGACCGCCCT
>CAZCIJ010000059.1:0-12799 GCA_964498265.1 uncultured Gaiellales bacterium
GTCGGGACGATGCAGCGACAGCTCGAGCGTTCCATCGCGTACGCGCGCGAGCGGAAGCAGTTCGGCCGGCCGATTGGGAAGAACCAGGCGGTCTCACACCGGATCGTCGACATGAAGGCGCGTCTCGAGACCTCGCGCCTACTGCTCTATCGACTCGCGCAGCTGCTCGACGAAGGCCGAGCGACCCCGCTCGACTCAGCCCTTACGAAGCTCCATGTGAGCGAGTCCTTCGTGCAGTCGAGCATGGATGCGCTGCAGATTCATGGAGGGTACGGCTATATGGCCGAATACGATCTGGAGCGGGACCTTCGAGACGCAATCGGCGGTCGCATCTACTCGGGAACGTCTGAGATCCAGCGGAACATCGTCGCGGGCTACCTGGGCCTGTGAGACCGTACCTGCTTCCTCACCTCCTCGCGTCCGCTGCGGACGCCCACCCAGACCACACGGCTGTCGTGGACGGCGGGAGAACGTTGACCTACGCGGAGCTGGATGCAGCCTCGAACCGCCTCGCGCGGCTCATCGTGGAGCTTGGCATCCGCCGCGGGGATCGGGTCGGAGTCTACCTCAGGAAGTCGCCAGAGGCGCTCGTCGGCATCTACGGGATCCTCAAGGCCGGGGCGGCATACGTTCCGCTCGACTCCGAGGCACCCCCCGCTCGGCTCGGGTACATCGCCGCCAACTGCGAGATCCGATGCCTGGTCACCGCGCGTGATCAAGCAGACAACTGGGCCGCTCTGCTTCATTCGGGTGCGCCCCTCGAGTCGCTCGTCGTGCTGAACGACGGCGCTCCGCCCGTTGACGTGCCTGGTGTGCGGGTGCTCGGCTCGGATGCGGTCGAGCAGCAGCCGGATCTGGCCGCGACGGTGCCCGGAATCAACGCCGATCTCGCCTACATCCTCTACACGTCCGGCTCGACGGGGAGCCCAAAAGGCGTGATGCTCTCACACCAGAACGCGCTCGCGTTCATCGAGTGGGCGGTCGAGTGCTTCGACGTCCGGCACACCGACAGGCTGTCCAGCCATGCTCCACTGCACTTCGACCTCTCGATCTTCGATCTGTTCGCGGCAGCAAGCGCAGGCGCCGCGGTCGTGCTCGTGCCTCCCGAAGCGTCGATCTTCCCGCGCTTGCTCGTGGACTTCATCAGCGAGCAGGAGATCTCGACCTGGTACTCCGTCCCGTCGGTGCTCAGCCTCCTGGCGGTCCGGGGCGGCCTCACAGGTGACGAGTTTCCGAGCCTGCGAACGGTCCTCTTCGCCGGCGAGGTGTTCCCGACGAAGTACCTGCGGCGGCTGATGGAGCTCTTCCCGCACGCGCGGTTCTCCAACCTCTACGGGCCAACCGAGACGAACGTCTGCACGTACTACGACGTTCCCCCGCTCTCGGCTGACGACGTCGCGCCCATCCCCGTCGGTCGAGCGATCGACGGCGTCGAGGTGATCGTCGTCGGAGATGACGGCGCGCCCGTGCGACCGGGCGAGGTCGGCGAGCTCTACGTCCGTGGGCCGACTGTGATGCGCGGTTACTGGGGTGATCCGCAGCGGACGAGCGCGGTGCTCGTGCCGAACCCGTTTCAGAAAGGGTGCAGCGACCACGTCTATCGCACCGGCGACCTGGTTCGGGAGGAGGCAGGGAACCTGCTCTTCCTGGGCCGGCGCGACAGTCAGATCAAGAGCCGCGGCTACCGGATCGAGCTGGGGGAGATCGAGAGCGTCTTGAGCGCGCATCCAGAGGTGGTCGAATGTGCGGTGACAGCTGTGCCCGACCCGCTCCTCACGAACACCCTGAAGGCGTTCATCGCGATGAGAGAGCCTGTCGACGAACGCGAGCTCATTAGCTTCTGCGCGCAGCGGCTCCCCCGCTACATGATTCCCGATGCGATCGAGTTCCGGGAGAGACTCCCCAAGACGTCTACGGGCAAGATCGATCGTCAGCTGCTCGTGGAGCACGTCACCCAGGAACAGAGATGACCGCAGCGAGAATCCGCGAGTTCGTGCTCAGCGAGTTACTCTGGGAAGGACCGCCGGACGAGCTTCGCGATGACACCTCACTGCTCGAAAGCGGTGTTCTGGACTCGCTGGGCATCGCCAAGCTAACGGCTTTCATCGAAAGCGAGTTCGGGCTGCAGCTCGCGCCCGACGAGATTCTGCCCCGCAACTTCGAAACGATCGGCGTTGTTGCCGACTTCGTCGACGCGAAGAGGTCGGCCGAGCCTCCCCGCTAGACGACGTCCTGATTCACGCCAGCCGCATCCTCCGGGAACCGTAGAACCGGTGCTAGCCGTCCGGGTGCATGCTCAGCCGGTGTAGCTTCCCGCTCGATCTCGCGGCAGAGTGCCTCCAGCACGCGTGAGACCTCGACGGCGAGATGGGCGCTCGCGGACGCGTCCGAGCGGGTGCGCACCGATGTCACGAATTGCTTGCATGATGCAAGAGCCGCATCGACGTCCGGCATTCGATAGGCCGACATCCGGGTCGACGAGCGACGCCCCGGATGCGGACCTGTCCGCTGGCTCGCCTTCTCGTGGACGCTGAGCGGAAAGAGCGGCTCGAGCTCGTCGAGGACGGCGGCTCCGCGAGACCCGAGAACGGTGACCCGGCTCGCTCTCGCCGGGTCCAGCGAGCTCGTGAGGTGGAGGTCGAAGGTGATGCCCGTCGCGAACCGGAGGTGGGCGAAGACGATGTCGGATACGTCCGGCTCGAGGTAGCACTCCGTTCGCACCAGCACGTCGATGGGCTCGTCACCGATGAGGTGCAGGGCCAGTGCCACCAGATCCGGTGCGAGTCCGAGGATGAGGCCATCCTCGAGGTGGTCGTCCGATATCCCCCGGCGCTCACCGTGGAGGTTGAAGAGCTCGCCGAGCCGTCCTTCTCCGAGGAGTGTCCCAAGCCGGCGGGATGCCGGATGAGAGACGAGCGGATGCGCGACGACCAGCCGCCTGTCGAGCTGTGAGGCGAGGCTTGCAAGCTCCTCCGCGGTCGACGTGCGGGGGCCGAGCGACCCTGCAACGAGCACATGTTTGTGAGCCAGGAGGGCGCGATGGGCGAACTCGCAGCGGTCTGCGGCCGGGGTGGCGATCACGACGGCGTCGAGGTCGTCATCCTCGAGCATCTCTGCGACGTCGAGCGCGAGGCGAGCACACGGCGCCCGACGGCGCAGCCAAGCCTGCCTCGAAGGGCTGACGTCGCACAACCACCGTACCTCGACCTGCGGGAGCTGGCCGAGTGTGTCGAGGAGGCTGGTACCGCGCGCGCCGAGCCCCACGAGCCCGGCGGTCAGCGGGGTTCTCACGTCGTTCCTCGCTTGGAAGACATAGGGTGTGTGGGCGTGATCTTCGGCGCGCGGCAGGCGCGGCGCAATCCCCGAAGGGCCAGAGTTGCGCCGTCGGTCCCCCCTAACGGCTAGCCGCAGGCCTCGACAGGGATAGGCGAGTCGATCTTTGAACGTGGGGGAACCCCTGGTTCCCCACGGACACGCTCCTTCCGCGCGCTCGTGATCGTTCCAGCGGCGAGCGGAGCCGGCAGCTCGAGAGCCGCGTCCGCGGTTGCCTGTCGTTTGACGGGCCTCCCGCCGGGCCAAGCCCGGCTCCGGCGGCGCATCCTTGCGGCCCAAGATCCAGGAGAATCTGTCGCAGCGTCGCGAGTTTCCGCCACCAAGAAGGGCTAGAGCACTCGCTGCGCCGCATTCCACAGGCGGCGGCCGACGATTGCCGGATGCGACCCCTTCGCGCCGTAGACGTTCCCGAGATAGACGCGATCCCCGACTACCCGCTTGACGAGGCTCGCGCTCCAGCGCCGCCCTTGCGGCGCGGGCACTCGATTCGCCCGCAGCGCACGGGCCACCGTCCGGGCAGAGGTCCGACCTCTCGAGAGCGCGAAGACTCGGCGTACGGCAACAGCTCGCGCGCGGTCGAGGCGAAGCGTGCCCGCCCGGAGCGCGTAGCCGAACGGCACCGAGACGGCCTCGCCGCAGGGCGACTCGGCGAAGACGTTGTTGCTCCACCGCGTCGTGAACGGCTCCTGGCTCCAGTCCTCGCAGCTCAGAGGCGAGGGCCCGCGCTGGAAGATGTTTCCCGTGACAAGCGTCGGGGCGAGCCCGGGCGCCGCATCGCAGTCCGTTCGGATTGGGGAGTTCGGACCCGCGGCGTCCGGGTTGTCCGGCCAGTACGTGTTGCCACGAAAGACCCAGTTGCCGCACGCATGGCTGCGTCCGACGCCGGTCAGCTGAATGCCGTAGTAGGTGTCGCCGAGCTGGCGAAAGGTGTTGCGCTCGAACGTCACGTTCGTCACAGGGCCCTGTTCCGGAGCGACCATCACGAACGTGCTTGCACAACGCTCGAAGACCGAATTGCGGAAGGTGACGCGATCTGCGTTGCCGTTGATCTGGAAGCAGTCGGGGTGGCTGTCCCACTCTGAGGGCGGAACGCCCCAGTTGACGTCGTGGAAGCGGACGCCGTCGAAGAGAATGTCACGTGCAGGCGATGGCGCGGACTCGCCTGCGCAGGTGATCTGCGGCCCGTTCGTCCCACGGGTCCCGATGGCCGAGTCCTCTCCGACGAGCGAGTACCCACCCCAGCTGCCGCCGATGAACCGGATCTGTCGGTTGCCTTCGAAGATGCCGAACTTCCGGCCGGTCGCATTCCTGACCGTCAGATCCACGTTGCAGGAGTGGAGCTCGAGATCGATGAGTGGATCCCCCGTGAACGCGAAGCCTTCCAAGCGGACGTGGCGGGCATCATCGAGCACGACGCGACCCGCGAAGCGAACCTCGCCCTGTGCGCGGAAGGTGACGGCTCCGCCCCGGTCGCCGGTGAGGCGCTGGCCGCCGTAGGTGCCCGCAGCGACGCGGACGAGCTGGCCCGGCACGGCCACGTCGAACGCGCGCTGAAGGCTGAGGCACGGGTTGCTCTCGACGCACCGCCCTTCGTCGGACCCGCTAGGCGAGACGTAGAGGTTCTCCGGGCCCGCCCGAGCGACGGAGACGGCGCCGGCGAACCAGCTGACCGCGAGGAGGACCGTCACGAGTCTCAGCGCCATGCTCTCACCCCTAGCGGCTACGGGCCGAGACGGCCGGACGGATCGGGCCGCCGCGAGCGCGGCGCTCGCGGGCCCCGAGCGACAGGACGATCTCGGCGATCTCGAGCGGAAGGTCACGATTGAGCATGAGGGGAGGACGACGTCGTGCGTTGGCGAGCTCGATGAGCTCGAAGTCCGCCGGCGAGCGCAGCAGCCGTAGCCGCCCGAGCGACTCGAGGTAGCGGTCGACGCCGCCGATCTTGCCGCCGAAGATGCTGTACGCCGGCGTGCCGATGTAGGCGGCTTCGCGGAGCATCGTCCCCCCCGAAGAGATGACGATGTCCACGCCCTTGAGGAGCGGGACGAAGGGAACGCTCCCGTCGATGACGACAGGGACGTGGTGCCAAGCGAACGCCTCCAGGTACGACGCCTGCCACGGATACCGGGGCGAGAACACCACCCGAGCGTCCTCGCGCGTGGAGAGGCGCTCCAGCACGTGGCTCGTCAGTGAGCCCGAGGCGGGCCGGTAGTAGTGGCTCTCCTCGGCCGGCGGTCGGACGAGGACGGCCGTCGGCGGCGGATCCGCAGTCGCCGGGAACCGGTACGGCTCGACCGCGTCCAGATCGATCTCCCAGAACGAGATGTCTTCCTTGATTCCCTCGAACGGGATCAGGCGGTCGGCCTCGATGCCCTTTCGCAGCAGCACGGACCTCTCGAGGACCGAGGGGTGGAGGACGTAGCACGGGAGGAGCCTCGACACGGTGACGTCGACGTGCTCGTAGTCCTCGATGACGACGGGCGTAGCACCCAGGAGGTAGGCCGCCACCGGGGCGGCTCGCCCGGCGGACACGGAGACCTGCGGCCGCCCGATCCGGCGGAAGAGCCGCATGAGGGCGGCGGTCCGGGCGACGAGCCCTGCCGCTTTTCGCGCTCTCCCACGTCCATAGCTCGCGCCAACGGCGTGGAACTCCACGCCCCGCTCACGCAGCAGGTCGTAGGTTGCCCCGTAGTCGCGGGCCGTCACGACCACGTCGGCGCCGGCACGCGTCAGCGCCCGCTCGAGCGGTAGCAGGTACTGAACCTGCGGCGGATTCTCGATGTCGATCCAGATCCGCACCGCTAGACCGCCGCCTGGGCCGCGGTCTCGCGTGGACTCGTCCGAAGCGAGCGAAGCTCGTGAACGAGCTCGCCGTCCCGCCAGCGGATGAAGACGCCGTAGGACACCGCACCGAGGACGACGAGAACGGCGAACCGCGCCCCTGCCGGCATCCCCGCGTCGACGAGCGCCAGCCGGGCCCCAATGAGCACGGCCACCATCCCGACCGACGCCTGGGCGACGCCGACGAGGCTTCGAGCGACTCTCATCAGGGAGAGTCCAAGCAGCCTCGTCGCAAGCCAGATCGCAACGGGGAACAGCAGGGTCGACACGACGGCCAGGCTCGCCGCGACCCCGACAACGCCCCAGCGAACCCCAACCACGAACGCCACGAGGCTGGCGAGGAAGCTGGCGAACGTGAAGCGCAGCAAGAGACCCGGCCGGTCGCACGCCTGAAGGACGCTCGGGACGAGGCCTTGCAGCGCCTGGACGAGCCCGATCCAACCGAGAATCTGCAGCAGCGTGGTCGCGGCGCGCCAGCGCTCGCCCAGAACGATCGCCACGAACTCCGGGGCGAGAACGATCATGCCGAACATCAGCGGGGCCGAGACGGCAGCGAGAGCTCGGTTCGCGCGAATCCAGACCGACGCGAGCCGAGCTCGCTCATCCTGGACTCGTGAGAACGCCGGGAAGAGGACGTCTTGCAAGGGCGTCACGATTCGATTGAAGGGAAGGAGCACGACGTTGTTCGCGACCGTGTAGAGACCGAGCGGAGCGGCGCCGAGGAAGCGTCCGACGAGGAACTTGTCAGCCGTGAAGCGAAGGTCGTTGAGGACGCGGGCGCCGAGCGCCTTGATGCCGAATCCCCCGAGGTCCCGCAGGCTTGCGAGCGAGAACGCGAGACTCGGTCGCCATCGAGACGATGTCCAGTAGAGCACCGTCGAGAGCCCCGTGGCAACGAGGTTCTGAATGATCAGGGCCCAGGCGCCGTACCCGGATGCTGCGGCCCAGATCGCGAGGGCCGAGCTCACGAACGTGGCTGCCAGGAGCCGCAGCTCGAGACTTCGGAAGTTGATCTCGCGCACGAGGAGCGAGCGGTGCACGGTGGCCAGCGAGGCGAGGAGAAACCCCGTGCTGAATGCGGCGAAGAGCGCTCGCACCTCGGGCTCCCCGTAGAAGCTGGCGAGCGGGCCAGCAAGCGCCACGCCGAGGAGCGTGAACGCCGCGCCTGCTGCGAGGCTCGTCCAGAACACGGTGGACAGGTCGATGGCACGGAGCCGCGGACGCTGGACGAGCGCCGCGCCCAGGCCGAGGTCCGCGAACGGCAGCACGAAGCTCGTGAAGACGAGCACCATTCCGGCGATCCCGTACTCGCGAGGCGTCAGGAGCCGCGCGAGGAGAACCACCACGAGGATCCTGGATCCCTGAAGGAGGGCCTGGGAGACGAGCCGCCAGCCGATGCTCCGCAGGACACGGGAGCGCAGCAGCTCAGGAGAGAGCGTGTCCGCGTGGGCCACCGATTCGACGATACTCGCGCGGCCTCCCAGCGACCATGCGACGAAGAGGCAGACCTTGCAGACGTCCGCCTAGCCTATCGGGTAGGAAAGGCACGCAACGCTGGCCGATCGGGCCGTTGGCGGCGGGGCAGCGGGGCAATACGATGCGGCCGTGATGGCTGACCTCGGACAACCGACCTTCGGTGCTGGAGATCGGACCTCGCATGCGCGGTGACGCAGCGGGAAGCCGGGCGCACTCGTCGCTCTCGCCGCGCGAGGACGAGGTGCTCGAGATGGCTTCGCTCGGGCTGACGAACAGACAGATCGCGAGCAGGCTGAGCGTGACCGAGCACGCCGTGAAGTTCCACCTCTCGTCCATCTATCGCAAGCTGGGCGTCGCCAACCGGACGGAGGCCGTCGTCGCGCGCATCCGCGGCGTCGACGTGCAGCGAAACGTCTCGTAGTGGATCTCGCGCTCTTCGTCGGCGTTCTCTGGCGGCACCGCCTCATCGTGATCGCCGGCGTGATCGCGGCCGGGGTCCTCACCTGGGTCTCCCTCTCCCATCGAGGGCAAGAAGTGTGGGAGAGCCGGGCGACGCTCTTCGTCACCCAGCAGGACTTCCCGTGGGGGAGGGCCGTGGAGGAGTACGTCCCAGCCGACGAAGCGTCGGGGACGCCGCCCGCGGTCATCGGCGACCCTCAGCGGCTGACGCAGCTCGCCACTCTGTACTCGCAGCTCGCGAACGGCGAGCCGGTGCGCGAGGCCGTCCGCGAGGTACTCCCTCCGGGCGACCTTGCCGAGACCGCGAGCGTGCAGGCGGCGCCCGTGGTCGACTCCGATTCCGGGCCGCTTCCGCTCATCGAGTTCACCTCGACCGCGCCGACGCCCCAGACGGCAGAGCGCCTCGCGGGCACGGCGGCGGATGCCTTCCTCGCCTACCTTGCTGTGAAGCAGAACGCGGCGGGGATTCCAGAGAACGCACGCGTCGCGGTCGAGACGCTCTCGACGCCGTCTCGCGCCGAGCTCGTCGACGGGCCCAGCAACGTCCTGCCGATTCTCGTCTTCATCGGTGTCCTCGTGCTCACGGTCGCGCTCGCATTCGTCGCCGAGAACCTCCGCCGCACGAACCTGCGCGCCGCGCTCGTCGCGGTCGAGGCCCAGGGCGACGCCAAGGAGCTGGATGCCGAGAGCGAGGACGGCGAGCTGGCACAGGGCCCGGCCGCGCTCCCCGCACCCGATCGCCCCGACGGTGACGCGGCCGGAGACGAGCGCCGGGGGCGGCTGTCCATCCGCCGGGCGGCGCGAGCGAGCGCCGAGCGCGGCGGCGAGCCCGCGTAGATGCTCGACTCGGGCGGGGTAACCGCCCGCGAGCCGAGAGCGCTCCGGGACACCAGAGTCCGGACGGCCCTCGCTGCGACGGCGCTCATCGGGCTCGGCGCTCTGGCTGCGCTCCTGACCGACGTCGCGATCGTCGACCTGGGAGCCCTCGGTCTCCTGGCCATCGTCTTCCTGCTCACGCATCGATGGCTTCTGTCGTGGCGGATCCTCCTTGCCATCGCGCTCCTCGTCGTGCTCTTCATCCCGATCAAGCGCTACGGCGTTCCGGGCGGACTCCCGTTCGACATCGAGCCCTACCGGCTCATCGTCGCCTTCCTCTTCGTCGGTTGGGCGCTCGCACTCCTTGTCGACCCCCGTGTCCGGCTCCGACGCACCGGACTCGAGTGGCCCATCTTCTTGTTCGCCGCCAGCGCCATCGCCTCTGTGGTCGTGAACTGGGATCGTGTCCAAGCGTTCGGGCTCGATGGGACCGTGGTCAAGCAGCTGACGTTCTTCGCGACCTTCCTGCTTCTGGTGTACCTCGTCGCGAGCGTCACAGACTCATGGGCAACGGTCGACTTCTTCGTCAAGGTCCTCGTCGTCGGCGGCTCGATCGTGGCCTTCTTCGCCGTGGTCGAGTTCCATACCGGCTTCAACGCCTTCGATCACCTGGCGGAGGCCATACCGTTCCTTCGCTACGTCCCGCCAGCGGACCTGTTCGAGGAATCGCTCGGCCGCTCGGGCAGGCTACGCGTCCTTTCCTCGGCTCAGCACCCCATCGCCCTGTCGGCTGCTCTCGTGATGCTTCTTCCGCTCGCCGTCTACCTGTGCCGTCGAACGGGCAACGCCCGCTGGTGGCTCGCGGCGGGGCTCCTAACGATGGGTGCGCTGACGTCGATCTCCCGTACCGGGGTCGTCATGCTCGCCGTCGTCGTGCTCGTCTTCCTGTGGCTGCGCAGGGGCCCGACGCTGCGCCTCTGGCCCCTCCTTCCGGTGACGATCGTCGTCGCCTACCTGGCGCTTCCAAATGCGCTCGGAAGCCTCTACTCGGCGTTCTTTCCGCAGGGCGGGCTCATCGCCGAGCAGAGCAACGTCGTCGAGAACAACGAGGCCGCGAACAACCGGCTCGCCGATCTCGGCCCGACTTTGGCCGAAGTCGCAGATCGTCCCCTGCTTGGTCAGGGCTTCGGGACCCGAGTCGTGACGGCCGCCGACGTGCCCTCCGACGCGAACGCCCTCGTCCTCGACAACCAGTGGCTCGCCCTCCTCGCGGAGACCGGCATCCTCGGGGTGGCAGCTCTCGTCCTGTTCTTCGGGAGCTCCTTCGTGAAGCTGTCCTCTCGCGCCCGGCGGGATCCTTCGCCCGAGGGCTGGTTGTACGTAGCGGGAGCGTCCTCGGTGGCTTCCTTCGCCGTGGGCATGCTCACGTTCGACGCATTCTCGTTCATCCAGGTGACGCTGCTGTTCTTCATCGTCACCGGGGTGACGATGGCGGGCGTTCGTCTCCGTCCTGCCCCTGTACCCGCACCAGCCGCCGTCGCCTCGAAGGAGCCGACGACAGTGAGCAGAATCCGGTGGAGACCGTCCCCCGCTCCGGCCCCGCACGGCGGAGCGTCGGAATGACGGCTGCCGCCGAGCCCTCCGTGGTCCGCCGATTCCTCGGGTTCGCCTATCGTCACAGCACCCTCGTCGTCGTGGCGAAGCGGCTCGACGACGAGGGTCGCCGGGCTCGTGCTGCGCGCGGGCACCGCGGCCATGGGACCGCTGGCTTGACCGTTCGCGAGGGGAGTCCGGCGGAGGTCGCGCACCTCGTCGCCTCGAGCGGGAATCCCTCGCGGCGAAGGCGGACAAGGGCGTACCTGCTTCTCGGATACCGGTGCTTCGTCGGGTTCCTGGACGACGAGCCGATCGGGCACCTCTGGTGGGTTGACAACGCAACGCGTCCGCGGCATCCGAGGCTGAAGCGCTTGGGCATCACGCTTGGAGAGCGCGAGGTGTACGGCTTCGACTACTTCGTCCTTCCGGAGCGGCGAGGCCGAGCGCTCTCCGCCGACCTGCTTCGGCTCATCGAGGACGAACTGAGCCGGCGCGGCTATCGGATCCTCTACGGCTACGTCGATACCGAAAACGCCAAAGCCCGCTGGCTCTACATGATCGAAGGATATGACACGGTGCGGACCGTAGGGCTGCGAGAAATCCTTCGCTGCCTGGTAATCGCGAGGGGGCGAGTGTTCCTGTCCTCGGCGGCCGTCCACGGAGCCGAGGTTCTCATGAGGACGATCCGGTCGTCGCCCCGACCGGATCTCGTCCGCGACGACGAGCGTGAACACCGCGGCCGCGCCGTCGGCCGCGCGCGCTGAAGATTCGAGGCGGCTCGTGCGCGACGCCCTCCTCGCCGAGGATCATGCGCGAAGCCCGAGCCCGCCCGGCTGCCTGCGCGCGCGCGGAACGAACGTCGAGAGCCAGATCTCGAGCATGAGTATGGCGAGAAGACCGTGGTTGAAGGCGGGATCGTGCCGTTCCGTGCCGGCGATGAGCTCCTCGAGGACGGTGCGGTCGAGGAACTCCGCGGTGCACGCATCCGGGCGGAGGAGTACCTCGGCAGCAGGCCCGCGAAGCTGCTCCTGCAGCCACCGATCGGCCGAGTTGTGGAGGAATCCGACCTTCGGCTTCGTGAGGATCTCGTGCGGGATGAGCCGCTTGGCGACATGGCGCAGCAACCACTTCGTCGTCTTCCCGCGCACCTTCATCTCCTGGGGCAGCGTTGCGCAGTACTCGACGACGTGGTGATCGAGGAAGGGAACGCGCACCTCGAGCGAGTGAGCCATGGATGTCCGGTCGAAGTAGTGGAGCATGTCGTCGACGAGTCCGAGTCGGGCATCGAGAGCGAGCAAGGAAGGGAACGGATCGCTCGGGAGGTCAGCCGCGTAGGCTGCGACGACCCGTCCTGCCGCGTGGCCGTCGAGCGCCGCCAGCGGGCCTCGGGTGAGCCTGCCGCGGACGGCGGCGTAGGCCCTGCCGCGGAGCTGGACGTAGCGGTCTCCAGGGTCTCGGCTCTCGAGGATGCACGCGGCACGACGAAAGCGCCCTCCCGCGAATCGCCCTGCCGTGATCGCGGCGCGGCGGGCGCCAGCCGGCAGGTGGTCGACGCGCTGAATCCGCACGGCGTTTCGGTGGCGCTCGTAGCCGCCGAGAAGCTCGTCGGCACCTTGCCCGGAGAGCGCGACCGTGACCCGCTGGGCCGCGAGCTCCGACAGCGCGTAGAAGCCAAGAGGGGAGAGATCGGCCAGGGGCTCGTCCAGGTACCAGACGAGGTCCTCGAGATCGACGTGCTGATCCGCGACCGAGAGCTCCAGCTCGTGATGATCAGTGCCGAAGAACTCGGCGACCCGGCTCGCGTCGGCGAGCTCGTTCGCCGCGCCGGCCTCGGCGAAGCCCACCGAGAACGTCTTGACCGGCTCGGACATGAGCTCGGACATGAGCGCGACGATCACGCTCGAGTCGGACAGCCTCCCTCCCGGTTTGAGGACGGCTCCCGAGACGCGCTCCGATGTGGCCTCATCGGCGATCCTCCGCACCCTCGGCGCCACGCGCGTCATTACGATCGACACGGCGCCCGAGAAGCTCCGTCGCCGACGGGATCAAGAGCCAACACCGCGTGCCCCGTGCGGCACGGCGCTCCTCCACGGCGTACCTAGCCCTTGGCGGTCCGCGGTCGCCGCGATTTCCCGCTCGGCTGCGTCGCCGTTGGTGCGCGCAACGCTCGCCTCCAGCATCGCCAGCTGGGCCTCGACCGCGGGCTGCCGATAGGTGGGCACGAGGGCGTGGGGATCTTCGAGCAGCGCACGGAGCCTGCGGTTGACTTGTGCAGAGG
>CAZCIJ010000060.1:0-12784 GCA_964498265.1 uncultured Gaiellales bacterium
CAAGGACGCAGGGAGCGCCCATATGCAGGTCATATGGGCGCGACTGAGGACGCAGCAGCGCGCAGCTTTGAAGCCGCCAGGGCGCACCGTAATCCCCGGATACGGCACTAGGCCGGTTGCGGATGACTGCGGAGCGCGAGAGCGAACGGATGTCGGAGGGGGCCGCGAGACCCGGGAGGCGCCGGCGGATCCTCGTGTGGGTGCTGATCGTGCTCGCGGCGCTGGTGGCGCTCGTCTCGTCGTTGACGGTGTGGGTAAAGGAGCAGCTGCTCGATACGAACGAGTGGGTGGCTGCGAGCGGGCAGATGCTCGAGAACGACGATGTTCGCTCGGCGCTGTCGGTAGCGTTGACCGACGCGCTGTTTGAGGGCGTTGATCTGGAGGCGTCGCTGCAGCAGCAGCTGCCCTCCGATCTCAACGAGCTCGCCGGCCCGATCGCCGGGTTCATCCAGGCCCAGGCGCCTGCGGTGGCCGACGAGCTGCTTGCCACGCCGGCTGCGCTGAAGTTGTGGGAGGAGATCAACCGGCGCGTGCACACGCGGCTGGTCGCCCTGCTCGAGAACAAGGAGGGGGACGCGATCACGGTGGAGGAGGGCGGCGACGTCGTCCTCGATCTGCAGCCGCTCGTGGAGCAGCTGGCCGCGCGGCTGGGCGTCGAGGCCGAGCTCCCGCCGGATGCTGCCCGGTTCACGATCATGCAATCCGACCAGCTCGAGGCGGCCCAGGAGACCGTGCGTGTGATCAACGTCCTCACCGTCTTCCTCGGGCTCGTGGTTCTCGCGCTGCTCGCGCTGGCGGTCTACCTCGCTCGCGGCTACCGCCGGCGGGCGCTCCTGGGCGTGGGGGCCAGCCTGCTCATCGTGGGCGTCATCCTGCTCGTCGTCCGCCGCGTCGCCGGCGACGCGATCGTGGGCGCGCTCACCTCAGACCAGACCGAGCCGGCCGGCGCGGCCGTGTGGCTGATCGCGACCGACCTGCTCGCGAACGTCGCCATCGCGCTCATCGCCTACGGCGCCCTCTCCCTCGCCGGCGCCTGGATGGCCGGGCCCACGCGCCTAGCCGTACGCATGCGCCGGGCGCTCGCGCCCACCATGCGCGAGCGCCCCGTGATCGTCTTCTCCGCCGTCTTCCTCGCCGCCTTGCTTGCTCTCTACTTCGGACCGGCCGGCGACACGCGACGGCTCTACGGCATCCTCATCCTCAGCGCGCTCGCCCTCGTCGGCGTCGAGGCCCTGCGCCGGCAGACGCTGCGCGAGTTTCCGGAGACCGTCGACGAGCCTCCCGCTCGGAGCAGGCCCCCGGCACCGCCGCCTGCCGCGTGACCCAGCCCGCGGATCGCGCCGCACGGGCGGCGTCCGAACGGGAAACGACGCGGATCACGTGGCTCGGGCACAGCACGGTCGCCCTCGAGATTCGTTCTCTCCGCCTCCTCACCGACCCTGTCTTCCGGCCGTGGCTGGCTCATCTTCGGCGAGTTCATCCGGTGCCCCGGGGCCCGACCCGCGACGTCGATGCGGTGCTCGTCTCACACGTGCACTGGGACCACCTCGACGTCCCATCGCTCCGATCGCTCGGTCCCGAGCCTCTCCTCGTCGTTCCGCTCGGGGCCGGGCGGATGCTCCGCCGCCGCGGCTTCGCGCGAGTGACCGAGGTCGTCCCTGGCGACCGGGTCGCGATCGCCGGCATCAACGTGCGCGCCACCTATGCGGAGCATGCGGCCCGACGGCGCCCGTGGGGGAGCCGGCCGCCGTCGCTCGGCTTCGTCACCGAGGGATCGCCGAGGGTCTACTTCGCCGGCGATACCGACCTCTTTCCCGCGATGGCCGAGCTGGCTCCCGTCGACGTCGCGCTGCTTCCGATCGCGGGCTGGGGCCGGAGGACGGGCTCAGGCCATCTCGATGCAGAACGCGCAGCCGAA
Organism: uncultured Gaiellales bacterium; assembly: GCA_964498265.1. Lineage (GTDB taxonomy): Bacteria > Actinomycetota > Thermoleophilia > Gaiellales > Gaiellaceae > CAZCIJ01. The sequence goes on from CAZCIJ010000060.1 coordinate 1,919, forward strand.
GCGCTGCAGCTCCTCCGGCCGAGGATCGCGATCCCTATCCACTGGGGCACGTACTCCCGGCGGCGAGCGTCACTTTCGGGTGAAGCGCACCCCAGACGTCCGGCCGAGGAGTTTCGCCTTCTCGCACGCGCCGCCTCTCCCGGGACGGAGGTGGTGATCCTCGCACCCGGCGAGAGCGTGGAGCTCGAGCCAGCCGAGCAGCCGTGAGAGCTCTTTCGACGGCGAGCACGGGCGCACGAGCGCCCGTGCTCGCCTCTCGGGCCGAGCTGGGCCTTCTACTCGACCGCTTTGCGCTTCAGCTGCTCGAACTCCGCGTCGCTGATCACTCCCTGGCTGCGAAGCTGGTTGAGCTTGTGGAGCTCGTCGGCGGTCGAGACGCCCGCGACGGCTTGCTGAGCCGCCTCCGCCTGGGTCATCATGCGGACGTCCTGCGCCGTCATCTTCGGGCGGAAGATCATGTAGAAGATGATCCCGAACAGCGGCACGAAGATCATGAGCAGCAACCACGCCGCCTTCTTCCACCCGCCGATGTCGTCGCGCCGGAAGAGGTCGGCCACCACGGTGATGAACACCCAGAAGTACATCACCCAGAAGAAGAAGACGAGCATCCACCAGAGGACATCCAGGAACGTCGTGTCGGCCAGAGGCATGTATCCCTCCCTCCCGTCAGGGACCGTGGATCGCAGTTAGCATTGCGATTTTCGGGCGCGCCGGCGGGGCTGTCGCCACCCGCGCCGAGGGTTCACCCGGGTGAACCCACCTCCGGCCGACCCGGGGGAGCACGTGTCAGCGGGCGGTCGTAGGATCGATCCGCGTCCTGAGCTCCTTCACGAGCGGGTCGACCACTCGACCGGGGACGGCCGCGGCCGCCGCAAGCGCGACGAGGGCGGCGATCCCGCCGAGCACGAAGGCGCCGGTGAAGCCGCGCTCGGCGGGGAAGCCCGACGCGACGAGGCCGGCGCCGACGACGACCGTTGCGGCGACCTGCGCTCCGAGGGCGGCACCCGTCGTGCGCAGGACGGCGTTCGCGGCGACCGACACGCTCGTCCGCCGTTCGTCGACCGAGCGCACGACGAGGTTCGTGATCGCCGCAAAGGACAGTCCAAGGCCGAGCCCGAGAAGCGCGTTGGCGGCGGCGATCGGGGGAAGCGAGTCGTGGAGAAGCGCGAGCAGGAGGTAGGCGATGGCCGCGAGCGCGGCGCCCAGACCGACGAGCAGCCGGGCGCCGCTTCGGCGCATCGCGCGGCCGCTGAGCCAGCCGCCGACCACGATCATCAGCGTGCTGGGGAGCAGGATCAACCCGGTCTGCGTGACCGTCAGGTCGAAGCCGTACCCCGACGCCTTGGGGAGCGTCGCGATCTGGGGCACGATCACGCCGGCGATGAACAGCGCGAAGCCCATGGCGAATGCGGCGAGGTTCGCCGTCCAGACCGGGCGCCGCGCCATCTGCTCCATGTCCATGAGCGGAGCGGGAACCGCGCGCTCGACCACGGAGAAGAGGAAGAGCAGCGCGAGTGAGGCCACGAAGAGCCCGACCACGCGGGCCGAGCTCCAGCCCCAGTCGTTCCCTTGCGTGATCGCGAGCAGCGCGGCGAGCATCGCCGCCGATACGACGAGGCCGCCGGCCCAGTCGGGCCTGACAGGATCGCGCACCGGAGTCTCAGGGACGGTCGAGCGCACCGCCAGCAGGAGCGCGGCCGCCAGGGCGAACAGGAACCAGAACACGGCGCTCACCGAGACGTGGTCGACGAGCAGGCCGGTGAGGACGAGCCCCACCGCGGCCCCGGCCCCGGCCCCCGCCACGAGAATCCCGATCGAGGCCGGCGCCCGCTCGCGCGGCACGTGGTCCCGCACGAGCCCGATCGCGAGCGGGCCGGCGGCGGCGCCCGCTCCCTGGACCACGCGTCCCGCGATGAGCGCCTCGATCGAGTCGGCGAGCGCGCAGACGAGGGAGCCGACGGCGAACGCACCGAGGGCGAGAAGCAGGAGGCGACGCTTCCCGTACATGTCGCCCAGTCGCCCGAGGATCGGGGCGGTGGCGACGACGGCGAGCAGAAAGCCGGTCAGGAGCCACGTGGCGGTCTCGAGCGATGCCTGCTCCATCCGTTGAACGGCGGGGACGAGCGGCACGACCATGAACTGCTCCAGGCCGAAATCGAGCGCCGCAACCGCGAGGACCCACATGGCGGCCCGATTCCACGTGGCTTCGTTCATGCGCATGCTCGTGTCGTCGACGCTCTCACGACCAGTGGGCATCCTGCCCGGACCGCGAGAGCCTTGCCACCGGCGAGCCGAGCGACCACCTGGCGGGTTCACCCGGGTGAAGCAGCCGGGCGGGTGACGACGTCCATCGGTTCCGTGGGGGAGGATGTCCGGGCGCTAGGACGTGCAGCCCGGACGCCGCTGCCGGCCTTCGACACGGGCTACGAGAACGGAGGGATCATGGCCTCGGCAGTAACCACGCGAACGGCCCTCTCAGACGAGGATCTCCAGCGCCTCCTCGAGCTGATCAAGGACGCGGACAGCGTCGAGCTCAAGCTCACGATTCCGGAGTCGGATCAGCGATCGACGGTGATCGCGCTCGGGATGGATCCGCTGGACGCGCAGATCCGCCAGGTGTTCTTCTTCGACACCCCGGATCTCGCATTGAACAAGGCGGGGGTCGTCGCCCGGGCGCGTCGCGTCCAGGGAAAGCGCGGAGACTCCGTGGTGAAGCTGCGACCGGTCGTTCCGCACGAGTTCCCCGCCGACCTGCGTCGGTCCCCGAGCTTGGGGGTCGAGGTCGACGCTATGCCGGGCGGCTACGTGTGCTCCGCCTCGCTCAAGGGCAGGGTCGACAACGCCGAGGTCAGGGCAGCCGCTCAAGGAGAGCGGCCGATTCGGAAGCTGTTCACGAAGGAGCAGCGCTCGTTCTTCCAGGCGCGTGTGCCCGAGACGATCGCGCTCGACGAGCTCTCGGTCCTGGGCCCGATCTTCGTGCTGAAGCTGAGGTTCGCCCCCGAAGGCTTCGGGCGGCCGCTCGTCGCCGAGCTCTGGCTCTATCCCGACAACTCGCGGATCCTCGAGCTCTCGACGAAGTGCGCGCCCGCGGAGGCGTTCCAGGTGGCTGCCGAGTCGCGCGCGTACCTCGCGAGCCGAGGCGTCGATCTCTCCGGCGAGCAGCAGACGAAGACCAAGACGGCGCTCGAGTTCTTCTCGCAGCAGCTTCTGGAGAGAGAGCGGTAGCGGGCCGGGCTCTCTGAGGCCGGCCGCTCCCGCGGTCCGCCCCGACTGTTGCGACCGAAACGGCCTCCCACTACCATTCCTGCCGCGTGGGTGCCCCGAAAGGCAACGTGGCGAGGAGCGGAGGGGTGCTTGCGAGAGGTCGGGATGCGGCGCCGCAACCGCTCGTCGAGACGAACCTCGCCCCGCCCCCGCTCCGAACCGAGCACCTCGAGCGGAGGGGTCTGTTCGAGCAGCTCGAGGACCTCTCGTCCAGGAGGCTCACGGTCGTCGCGGCCCCAACGGGCTACGGCAAGACAACTGCGCTCGCCGCCTGGGCGCATGCCACCGAGCAGCGGGTGGCGTGGGTGACGCTCGACCGGTGCGACAACGATTCTGCCCGCTTCCTCGGGTACGTGATCACCGCGCTCGTGCGAACGGCTCCCGCGATCGGGAGCGGCTCGCTCAGGGCGCTCGCATCTGACTCGGATCCGCTCCGATCGGCTGTTCCGCGCCTGGTCAACGATCTCGCCCGGCTCGAGGAGCGAGTGGTCCTCGTCCTCGACGACTATCACATGATCGAGACGCCGCTGTGTCACGAAGCGGTCCGCTCGATCCTCGAGCAGGCGCCCGACCAGCTCAGAATGGTGATCTCGACACGAGCCGATCCCCCTCTCCCCGTCGGGCGGCTCCGAGCACGGGGTGAGCTGGGCGAGATCCGTGCGAGCGAGCTGCGCTTCAGCGCGAGAGAGGCCGACGAGCTGCTGAACGGGCCGCTCGCGCTCGGGCTCGATCCCGAATTGGTGCAGCGCCTCGAGCTGCGAACGGAAGGGTGGCCGGCGGGCCTCTACCTCGCCGGGCTGTCGCTGCAGGGGCGCGACGAGCCCCGGGCCTTCGTCGACGGGTTCGCGGGCTCGAACCGGCACGTCGTCGACTACTTGAGCACCGAGGTGCTCGCTGCCCATCCCGACGACCTCCGCACGTTCCTGATTCGCACGTCGGTCCTCAACAGCCTCTGCGGACCGCTCTGCGACGCCGTCCTCGATGAGACCGGCTCAGCCGTCCGTCTCGCCGAGCTTGGGCACACGAACCTCTTCCTCGTTCCGCTCGACGACCGGGGCGAGTGGTACCGGTGCCATCGCGTCTTCCTGGAGCTGCTTCGGTTCGAGCTCAGTCAGGAGAGCCCAGAGCTCGTCCCCCTTCTCCACGCCCGGGCGGCCGCCTGGTACGACGCGGCGGGGGAGGTTGTGGAGGCGGTCGAGCACGCGCTCGCCGCAGGGGACGGCGGAATGGCCGCGGACATGCTGTCGAGGGGCTGGCGGCCGCTGTACCAGTTCGGACAGTACGGGACGCTCCGCGGGCTGCTCGACGCGCTGCCTGCTGGCATGATCGACCGGTCGGCGCCGTTGTGCTTCATCGCCGCGATGCTCGAAGGAATGGCTGGTATGCCAGAGGCTGTCGTCGAGGAGCGTTTGGCGTGGGTGGAGCAGAATGGATGGGAGGGGCCGTTCCCGGACACGACACCCTCCCCCGAGGTCGCTGCTGCCCTCGTGCGGGCGATCTACCTCCACGGAGACGTGGGGCGCTCTCTCGAGGCGGCTGAGGTCGTCATCGAGGTCGCTCCGGACGATTTCCTCCTGGGCACCGCCGCTCGAATCGCGCGGGCCCGAGCACTCTACTTCCTTGGAAGGCTCGAGGCAGCTCGTGAGGCGTTTCCGGGCCTCGATCGCGAGACGGCGCATCAGCGACCGATCCAGTCGGTGTTCGCGCCGGCTCTCCGTGCGCTGATCGAGCTCGAGGACGGCAAGCCCGAGCTCGCGCTAGGTTACGCGCGCACCGCCGTCGAGCTGGCCCAAGAGCTCGGGATAGATGAAGTGCCGCTGCTGTCGATCGCCCCGACGGCGCTCGGCTCGGTCTTGGCCGCGCGCGGGGAGCTCGTGGAGGCGGAGGCGTTGCTCGAGCGCGGCGTCGAGCTCTCGTCGAGGAGCCGTGACGGCCTTCAGCGGGCGCAGGCCCTGCTCGCACTCGCACCCGTCCGGGCCGCGAGAGGTGACAGGCCCGGCGCTCGGCGGCTTCTGGTCGAGGCGAGAAGGATCACCGCAGCCGCACGCGACCCCGGGGTTCTCGCTGCGAAGCTCGAGCAGGTCGAGCGCCAGCTGAGCACCCGCTCACGCCGTGGGGTGTCTCCGGACGATCTTCCAACCGAGAGCGAGCTGCGCGTCCTACGTATGCTCGCATCCGGCTTGACCCGACGGGAGATCGGAAGCCAGCTGTTTCTCTCGCCGAACACGGTCAAGAGCCACACGCGTGCGCTCTACCGCAAGCTCGGGGCCGGCTCACGTGAGGAGGCGATCGAGCGAGCGCGTACGCTCGGCCTCATCTGATCGGGCTGCCCGGGCCCGGTCGTGGAGGCACGGCATCGCTACCGGGGACCATTCAGCGGCTTGACGGAGAGGAGCGTCAGCCCGAGCTCCTGGACACGGTGCAGCAGCCCGTGCAGGCCCGACTGGTCGACAACGCCGAGGAGCACGGTGTTGCCTCCTGCGCGCTTCAGCTCGACATGGTCGAACGCCGCCTGGAACCGATCGCTCAGCTCCCCGCGCAACACGATCTCGTAGCGGCCAGTCCCGGATGCCCCCACTCTCGTAGCATCGCGCCGCACGTCCCCGGTCGCATCACCCGAGGCACCGGATCACCCGGGGTGATCACCGGCGACGCGGTTAGCGGCGGCGGGCGACCCGGCGAGCGGTGCGCCGTGCAACCCTACGGGAACCCATCATCGTGAAACCTCCGCCTGTTCGTGGTAGCCGCGTCATTCTAGGCGTCACGCACCGCGTTTCTCCATGGCGTGAAGCTCTCCCGCCTCCTCGGCCGAGAGAAGGCCGATGGCCGCCAGGTCCAGCGGGCTGATGAACCCGTCGCTGATACGGAAGCCTCCCGCGCGTGCGATCGCGTCTCGCAGAGGCACCGCCCAGTGATGCTCGATCAGCAACAGTGCGGCGGCGGAGTCGTTCGGGATCTCCTCGAGAACGTCCCAGGCGTCCTCGTCGAACACGTCGATGCCCTCGGCTGCCGCCTCGGCGCCCGCGATCGCGCCCGGCTCGATCCCTTCTTCGCCCTCGATCGCGAGGCCGATGAGCGCGCCGATCTTGCTGCCGAGCTCGATCGCTTCCTCGCGGGTGAGGTTGCTGAGATGGGCTACCTCGATCTCTCCGCCCGCGTCCTTGTGAACCGCCAGCGCATCGATCACCCGGACGGTGTCGCTTTCGCGCAGGCGCTCGAGCTCGGCGATGATCTCGCCGTGAAAGTCCGGGTGGTCGAATCCCAGGACAATCAGCTGCACAGGTCCGATTGCCATTGCTCGTTCTCCTTCCCCTTGTTCTCGTGAGCCTCCGAGAGAGCCTCCGAGACAACGCCCGCGATCGTCCTGAAATCTCGTGTGCCGATAGCCGCTCGTCATCATCCGAAGGGGATGAACTGGCGTTTCGCTCGACGGAGATCTTCGGGCCCCGGTGGAGCGCTCGTCCCTGTACGCTTGCCGTCGATCTCGTAGGCGATGGGTGACAGGGCCTGTTGCACTCCTTCTTCTGGCCGCCACGGAGCGCTTGCTCCGGAGGCGGCCGTGGGCGCGCCGGCGCGGGCAGCGACTGAGGGCATGGTGGAGATCCCGAGCGGCGAGTTCGCGATGGGCTGCGAGAGCGCCTGGGCGTACCCCGGAGACGGGGAGGGGCCGGTGCGGCGCGTCGTCCTGGACGCGTTCGCGATCGGGGCGCACGCGGTCTCGAACGCCGATTTCGCGGCGTTCGTCGACGACACCGGATACGTGACGGAGGCGGAGCGCTTCGGCTGGTCGTTCGTGTTTGCCGGGCTGCTGCCGGACGACTTTCCGCCGACGCGCGGAGTCGCGAGCGCGCCGTGGTGGCGGCAGGTGGAAGGAGCGGACTGGCGCCACCCGGAAGGGCCGCAATCGGGCCTCCGGGAGCGCATGCGCCATCCTGTCGTGCACGTGTCCTGGAACGACGCCCGCGCGTACTGCGTCTGGGCCGGGACGCGGCTGCCGACGGAGGCTGAGTGGGAGTATGCAGCTCGTGGCGGCCTCGAAGGGAAGGTGTTCCCCTGGGGCGACGAGCTCGAGCCGGGCGGCGAGCATCGCATGAACGTCTGGCAAGGGATCTTCCCTTCTCAGAACACGCTCGCCGACGGCTTCCTCGGCACCTGCCCCGTCGATGCGTTCCCGCCGAACGGCTACGGCCTCTACAACATGACCGGGAATGTATGGGAGTGGTGCGCGGACTGGTATCACGCCACGTTCCATACGCGCGAGAGGCGCACGAACCCCACCGGGCCCCGGCAGGGGACGAACCGGGTCACGCGCGGCGGGTCCCACCTCTGCCACGACTCCTACTGCCGCCGCTACCGCGTCGCGGCGCGCAACTCGATGAGTCCCGACTCATCGACAGGCAACACCGGCTTCCGCTGCGCGCTGAGCCTTGGATGAGGCTCCGCGGGCTCGTCTCGCGACGTCGGCAGGCGGGGCGAGCCTACCGGGCGCCCGGCTTCGTGGCCTGCCCCGCTCGCGCGCCTTGCGTCTCACACGGCGACGACGACGAGCGCGACGGCGGCCGCGCCGAGCACCGCAGCGGAGGCACCAAGGAGCAGGACCGGTAGGCGCCCGAGCGGGACGAACCTCCCTTCGCGAAGCGCACGGGCGACGGTCTCCTGCCGGTAGGCGCCGTAGACGACGACGCCGACACCCAGGAGGCCGAATGCCGTCCCGAGGGCGACCCAGGGCCAGTTCGACCCTGGGACGACCTCGGGGATCACGCGGCCGACGCCGATCGCGAGCGCGATCGTGCCCAGGCCGCTCCGCCACCAGGCGAGGTACGTGCGCTCGTTCGCGAGTTGCGTGCGCCTTGTCGCGTCGCCGCTCGTCCCGCCAGGCACGCTCGGCATCCGACCCTCACCAGACGCGTGCTCGTTAATCGGACGGCCCGGGCTGGGGCTGCGCCGGACCTTCGGCTGCGGGGGGCGCGGCGATCGCCTTGCGGCCGCGGTCGTACGCGCCGCGCAGCACCTCCCGGGCCACGTCGCGTCCGCCCAGCCCGAACGCCAGCGCCATGCCCAGCGCGACCGACCCCATCAGGGACGCGTAGGTGATGACGACGATATTGCCGGCGATCTCGAGCTGGTCGAGCGCCATGAACGCCCCGACCGACAGGATCAGCACCTGGGCCACCGTCGCCAGCAGCCGGCTGATCGGACGCCCCGCCGTCAGCCGGGCCACCAGCGTCCCCGCCCAGGAGGCGAGCAAGCCGGCGATGATGACGATGAACATCGCCGCGATCACGTCGGGCACGTAGCCGTAGACGGCGGCGACCGCGTCCTCTACCGGCTGCACGCCGAGCACCTCAGCCGCGATCGCGATCCCGCCCAGCACCAGCACCCAGAACACGACCGACCCGAGCAGCCGTGAGGGGCTTGCCGTCACTCGCTGGATGAACTCGCCGTAGCGGGACTCCGCGAGCCGATCCAGCCCTGCCCACGTCAGTACCCTGCGGGTCAGGGCCGCAAGCACGCGCGCCACCACGTACGCGACGATCAGGACCGCGATTGCCCCGGCAACCCGCGGCAACCACGCGAACAGCTCGTCGAAGAAGCTGTTCAGGGTCTCACTGATGTCGACTGCCAGCGGCACCACAATCAACCACCTCCCTCTGGCTCACACCGCCTACCAACCCGCACGCTCTTCGCCCACTCCGGGCGAACCCCTCCGTCGCGCGGTGCGGATGCGGCGCGTGGCGGTGGCACGCGGCCGCCGACGATGCGATTTCGCCGGCTTGAGGTCTTGTCCGGCGCCGGGCGGGCTAGCGAACGCTTACGTCGTCCTGCCGCGTTGGGGAGCCGATTCCCTGGCGGTCGCGGGCTGCGGCGATCTCGCGCTCCCCTTCGCCGTAGGTGCGCTCGACGCTGGACTCCAGCATCGCGAGGTGTGTCTCGATCACGGGCTGCCGATATGGCGGCACTGCGGCGTGGAGGTCCTCGAGCAACGCGCGCAGCCTGCGAGTGATCTGCACGGAGCTCTGGCCGAAGAAGCGCGTCTCGTCGAGCGCGATGCTGAGGAAGTCCTCCCAGGACGGGGCTGGATACAGAAACCGCACCTGTCCCGCTTCGTCGCGGAGCACTCCCGGCGTCAGGCGACGTCCCGCAAGCAGTCGGAGCAGGATCTCGATCTGGTCGAGCGCCTGCGCCGAGGTCGTGGGGTCGTTGACGCCGGGCGAGAGCGCCTTCGACGAGATGTCTGCGAGCAGCCGGAAGACGAACGCCGGATCCTGCCGCATCGAGCGCTCGTCGCCCACGGCGATCGATCGTCGTAGTCGCTCGTCGTCGATGCCGGCGCCCTCGCCGTAGATGCGGAAGAGCGGCGCGTCGGGCACGATGGAATCACCGACCGGCGGGACGAGCTCCACGACCGCGTCCGAATCGCGCGCCAGCTTGACGAGGCCGCGCGCATCGACGCTCTGGAGCACGCCGGGATCGTCGCGGTAGTCGACCGTTCTGGAAGGCTCCAGGGCGTGACGGTCGGGCTCGGCATCCTCCTCGGCCGCGCCTGCGGCAGGCTCGGGGTAGAGCCGGCGCAGCACGGCGGCTCCGTCGCGGCCGAGATCCCTGAGGACGGCCGCGACCCGCAGGCCCTGCGTCGTGCGGCTGATCAGCCGCAGGAACATGAGCATGCTCAGCAGCAGCAGCCCCAGCGACCCGGACACCGAGTTGTTCGGGACGAAGTCCGGGTTGTCGGCGGTGCCGATCGTCCGCATCACGAGCAAGGCGTAGATGAACGTGGCGATGAACATGCCGAGCGCGATCTTCGTCGTGGGATCGCGGAGGAACCGGCGCAGCATGCGCGGCGAGAACTGGCTCGAGCCGAACTGGACCGCGAGGAGGAGGATCGAGAAGACGAAGCCCGTGAACGTGATCATTCCACCTGCGATCGCGCCGAGCATCGCCTGCGCGGCACTCGAGCCGAACGAGATGCCGATCGTGCTGGTCGTTCCCTCGTCGATGTCCGGAAAGACGATCCCCATCGTGAGCGCGAGGCCAGCGAAGATCGCCGGCACGATCCAGATGCTGTTGCGGACGTACTCGTAGATCCGCCACCGCGTTCGCCAGGACATACGAATCCCTCGGGTTGGTGCTACCAGCAGAGCCGGGAGGCCGGGGGCGACATTCTAGGGCGAGCGAGGCGCCCGAGTCCAAGGGTCGAGTCCTCCGCGGGAGGGTTTCATCCCGTCCGGACGATGCGCGAGGGCGTCCCCTCTGCTCTGATCGCCCGGGATAGAGGTGAGAGGTGAGGCGAGACAACCACTCCGCCGGCATCGTATTCAGACACGGCAACAACCGAGCGGACCGCCAGGATGGCAAGCACCCAGGCACGGGGACCGATAGCCGAATCGTCGCGATCGCGTTCTGCGCCAGGCTCGTCTTTCTCCTCATCGCGGCGAATGAAGCAGGGGAGCAGCTGCACAGCCCGTATCACGTTGAGGACACCGGAGCACCTTGCACTCGCGGACAGTGCGCCCGTCTCCTAGATGGCATGACCAGGCACACCGTTCCGTCCAGCGGGAGGAGTAGGAAGCTCCTCAGCTCAAGCGCGGAGTCTCATCCGCG
>CAZCIJ010000061.1:0-12752 GCA_964498265.1 uncultured Gaiellales bacterium
AGTCGAACCTCCAGCGCCAGATCCTCCACAGCACCGCTCGTCTCGGCGAGCCGAAGGTCGCGAGCGCCAAGCAGACGCTCGAGGCGCTGAATCCCGACGTGACGGTCGTGCCGTTCGAGGAGCGTCTCGACACGAGCAACGTCGACCGCATCCTCGAGCAGGGCTGGGACGCGATCGTCGACGGCGCGGACAACTTCCCCACCCGGTACCTCGTGAACGACGCGTCGGTCTGGCACCGCGTTCCCGTCGTGCACGGCTCGATCTACCGCTTCCACGGGCAGGTGACGGTGTTCAAGCCGTACGAGGGGCCGTGCTACCGGTGCCTCTTCCCCCAGCCTCCTCCGCCCGAGCTCGCGCCCTCCTGCGCCGAGGGCGGCGTGCTCGGCGTCCTTCCCGGGATCGTGGGCTCCCTCCAGGCGAACGAGGCGCTGAAGCTCCTGCTCGGCATCGGCGACCCGCTGATCGGACGCTCGCTCCTCTTCGAGGCGCTCGAGGGCTCCTTTACGGAGATCAAGCTTCGCCGGGATCCCGAGTGCCCGGTCTGCGGCGAGCACCCGACCATCACCGAGTACATCGACTACGTCGAGTTCTGCCAGGGCGGGGCCCCTCACCCGGTGACGGCGTGACGACGATTCGCATCCCTCCCACGCTGCGCGCCGAGGCGGGTGGCGCCCGCCAGGTGGAAGCCTCGGGAACGACGATGCGCGAGGTGCTCGAGGATCTCTCGGGCCGCTACCCGGGTCTCGGAGGCCAGATCCTCCTCAACGGCGACATCGCGCCGTTCGTCAACGTCTACCTGGACAACGAGGACGTGCGGACGATGCAGGGGCTCGACACGCCGGTTGCGGCCGACAGCACGATCATCCTCCTGCCGGCGATGGCCGGCGGCCACACGCCCGTCGCCCGGCCGCAGCTCGTCGCGTCCAGCCTGCTCGACCTGATCGGGTCGACCCCGCTCGTCGAGCTCCCGAGGATCTCGCCCAACCCTGCCGTCAAGATCTACGCCAAGCTCGAGGCCCAGAACCCGACGGGATCGATCAAGGACCGCGTGGCGAAGGCGATGATCGAGACGGCGGAGGCCCGCGGGGAGCTCGCTCCGGGCCGCGAGCTGCTCGAGCCGACGAGCGGCAACACCGGCATCTCGCTCGCGATGGTGGCAACGCTCAAGGGCTACCCGCTCACCTGCGTCATGCCCGAGAGCGCCACGTCCGAGCGCGTACGCATGCTCGAGATCTTCGGCGCGAAGGTGATCTTCTCCCCCGCGGCGGAGGCGTCGAACGGCGCCGTGCGGGTCGCTCTCGAGCTCGCGGAGCAGGACCCTCGGTACTTCATGCCCTTCCAGTACGCGAACGAGGCGAACCCGCGCGCCCACTACGAGGGAACGGGGACCGAGATCGCCGAGGCCCTCCCGCGCGTCGACGCGTTCGTCGCCGGCCTCGGCACGGGCGGGACGCTCATGGGCTGCGGCGAGCGCCTGCGCGAGTCCTTCCCCGACGTTCAGATCGTCGCGGCGGAGCCGCTCCAGGGCGACCTCATCTACGGACTCCGGTCGCTCGACGACGGCTACGTGCCCCCGATCCTGGACGTCTCGAAGCTCGACCGCAAGATCCTCGTGTCGAACGAGCAGTCCGTGGCCGGCCTGCGCCTCCTCCTCGAGCGCGAGGCCATCTTCGGGGGCGTGTCCTGCGGCGCCGTCGTCCACGTCGGCAGGCAGATCGCGAGCGAGCTCGACGAGGGCGTGGTCGTCCTCACTCTCGCCGACGGCGGCTGGAAGTACCTCTCGGCCGGGTTCTGGACGGAGCCGCTCGAGGATGTCGAGCGGTCGATGGAGGACCGCGTCTGGTGGTAGTGCGCGCCGCCGTGCGCCGCGCACTCGAGGAGCACGCACGTCGCGAGCAGCCAAACGAGGCCTGCGGCCTCATCGCGCTGCGCGACGGTGTCGCCGAGCGCTACATCCAGGGGCGCAACGCTGCCGCAAGCCCGTACCGGTTCGAGCTCGAGACCGACCCGGACGCGTGGTTCCTCGAGGACGACGGCTACGAGCTCGCCGTCTTCCACTCGCACATCTCGAGCCCACCGCGCCCGTCGCGCACGGACGTCGAGAACATCGGCCTGTGGGAAGGACGGCCCTACGTCATCCTCACGGTGCGGACAGGCGAGCTCGCCGCCTGGCGGATCGAGAACGGGCGGGTCGAGCCCGAGCCGCTCCAGGTCGGCTGACCGGGAACTTCTCGCCACGACGTCCGGTCGAAGACGCATGACCGTCTCCCGATTCCCTCTGCTCGCAGCCGCAGGCGCGCTCGCCGCGGCGCTCGCGCTCGTCGCCTGCGGCGGGGGGAACGAGGACGCCGCCTCGACGGCGCCGCCGCCGAGCGCCGGGGCGCCGGCCCCGGGAGGCGGGCTCTCGATCGCCGAGGCGCTCGCGTCCTCGCTCGAAGGCCCGCTCGCGGTGAGGGGCTACCTCGTCGCCCTGGAAGGCGAGACCCCGCGGCTCTGCTCCGCCTTGCTCGAGTCGTACCCGCCGCAGTGCGGCTCGCCCTCGCTCGCGCTCGAAGGCGTCGACCTCTCGAGCATCGACGGGCTCAGACGCACGGACGATCCCTCGCTCGCGAGCGTGACGTGGTCGGAGAGCGAGATCTCGCTGCTCGGGACGGTCGAGGACGGCGTCCTCACGGTGAGCGCGACCTCGATCTAGTGCGGCGTCGCGGGACGCGAGTGTCAGGTGCAGCGTTGGGAGGCGCCGCACTGGACGTTTGATCGACAGTCCGAAGGCGCAGACCTACCTGACGCGCAGCGTCGTCCGCATCGTGCTGCGGTGCGGGTCGCACACGATCGTGTACGTGCCCTTGCGGAGCCTGACGTTCTTGAACGTGAACGTGCCCGTCCGCGCGACCGAGGTCTTCTTGTTGACGCCGGGACCCTTGATGTGCCAGTTGTGAATGCTCGACCGGTCGCGGATGACGATCGTGTACCTGCCCGCCTTCACGCTCTTCTTGGCGACCGTGATGGTGAAGCCGGGGCCGACGGTGCCCCTGAGCGTCTTTGCGGCCGGCGCCGCCTGCGCCGTGCCGGCGAGCGCGAGGACCGAGACGGCGGTCAGCGCCACGAGAGCGAGGAGGATCGAACGACGCATGGAGGAGCAGCTCCTTTCCGGTTTCCGTTCCCTCAGGGGTTCGTGCCTCGGCGCCGATCGGTTTCCCACCCCGCCGCCGGCACCTGCATACTTGGGCGGATGGAGCCAGAGTACCCCGAGGGGTGGGAGAAGGTCGAGGGTGCGCTCGAGCGGGAGTTCCGCTTCAAGGACTTCGCCGCCGCGATGGACTTCGTGAACCGCGTGGCCGAGGTCGCCGAGAGCGCGAATCACCACCCCGACATCGCCATTCGCTACAACCGGGTCGTCCTCCGCTTCTGGACGCACACGGAGAACGCCATCACGGCGCGCGACCTCGAGCTCGCGGCGCGGACGAGCACGCTCGCCTCTTGATCGTCGCGCACCTCGACCTCGACGCGTTCTTCGCAGCCGTCGAGGAGCTCGAGGATCCCGAGCTTCGCTCGAAGCCGCTCGTCGTGGGCGGCGACCCGAACGGCCGGGGTGTCGTCGCGACGGCCAATTACGTCGCTCGACGCTACGGCATCCGCTCGGCCATGAGCTCTGCCGAGGCGCGGCGCCGCTGCCCGCAAGCCGTCTTCGTCCGACCGCGTCACCGCCTCTACGCGCGCTACTCGCGGGACGTCTGGGCGGTCGTGCGGGAGATCTGCCCGACGGTCGAGCGCACAGGCCTCGACGAGGGCTACCTCGACCTCGGCGAGGTCGCGAGCGACTTCGCCCAGGCGCGCGCGGTCAGCGAGGCCGTCCAGGCCTCGGTGACGGCGGCGACGCGGCTGACCGCCTCCCTCGGCGTCGCGACGTGCAAGGTCGTGGCGAAGGTGGCGAGCGACCGGCGCAAGCCCGGCGGCATCACCGTCGTGCCCCCGGGGCGCGAGGCGGCGTTCCTCGCGCCCTTCGACGTCCGGCTCCTACCGGGCGTCGGGCCTCAGTCCGAGGCTCGCCTGCGGGCCGCGGGCGTCGCCACCGTCGGGGAGCTCGCCTCGGTCTCGGACGAGCACCTTGCCCGGCTGCTGCCGGGGAAGCTCGGCCGGCTCCTGCGCGAGCGCGCCCGGGGCGTCGACCCGCGACCGCTCGAGACCGAGGTCGAGACCGTCTCGGTCAGCCACGAGGAGACGTTCGACCGGAACGTGACCGATCGGGAGCTGCTCCGGGCCGAGGTCCGCCGGATGGCCGTGCGCGTCGCCGAGCGGCTCGCGGCGGGAGACCAGGCGGCTCGCACCGTGACGACGAAGGTGCGCTACCAGGACTTCTCGATCCGCAGCCGCTCCCAGACGCTCGCGGTGGGCACCGACGACGCGGCCCGCATCGGCGAGCTCGCCTGTGAGCTGCTCGACCGCGCCCTCGCTGACCGGCCGGGCCCGCTCCGTCTCGTCGGCGTCGGCGTGTCGAACCTCGAGAGCCACCGCCAGCTGGCGCTCACCGGCTGACCCGCCGTGGACGTCCGGCAGATCGCTCCCGGCCTGTGGCGCTGGACGGGCTGGCATGAGGAATGGAAGGAAGCCGTCGGCTGCGTCTATCTCGAGACGCGCGAGGCGGTCGTGCTGATCGACCCGATCGTGCCCCCCGAGGACCGGGACCGCTTCCTGCACGCGCTCGAGCGAGACCTCGATCGCGCCGGCCAGCCGTTGCACGTCCTCGTCACCGTCTTCTGGCACACGCGCAGCGCGCGCGAGCTCGCCGAGCGCTACGACGCGCGGGTCTGGGCGCCGCGGCGCGCGCGAGCTCCCATCGCGCGCCGCGCAGGCGACGTGCACGAGGTGTTCCGGCCCGGCGACACGCTCCCCGGAGGGGTCGAAGCGTTGCCAACCGGCCGCGCCACTGAGGTCATCTTCTGGATCCCCGAGCACCGCACGCTCGTCCCCGGGGACGTGCTCCTCGGCGACGGAGAGGGAGGCTTGCGCCTCTGCCCTCGATCATGGTTGCCACGGAGCGTCGACCTTGCCTGTCTTCGCGACGTCATGCGTCCCCTCCTGCGCCTTCCGGTGGAGCGCGTGCTCGTCTCCCACGGCGACCCCGTGCTCACAGGGGGCAGGGATGCCCTCGAGCGCGCCCTCGCGGGCGGCCCGGGCGCGCGGTAGGCTCAAGCGCCCGAGACCTCTTCGAGAACGGAGCCGCTCGCGAGGCCGAACTTCTCGTGCACGACCTGCACCGCGCGCTCGACGTCGTCCGCGTGGACGACGCACGAGATGCGGATCGCCGAGGTGGAGATGATCTCGATGTTGATGCCGGCGTCGGCGAGCGCGTCGAACATGTCGGCGGCGATGCCCGGGTGCGTCTTCATCCCCGCGCCGACCAGCGACACTCTCCCCACGTCGGGATCCGTGGTGTAGCCACGCGCGCCGACGTCGGCTGCGGCCTGCTCGAGGATCGTCCCGGCACGGCCGAGCTCCTCCTTCGGGAGCGTGAAGGAGATGTCCGTGTGCCCGGCCTCGGAGACGTTCTGCACGATCATGTCCACGTTCACGCCGGCGTCGGCGAGGGGACGGAAGACGCGGGCCGCGACACCCGGGCGATCCGGAACGCCCTGGATGGTGACCTTCGCCTCCGAGGAGTCGTGGGCCAGACCGGAGATGATCGCCCGTTCCATCAGCTCGTCCTCCCTTCGCACCCACGTGCCGTCGCCGTCCGAGAAGGACGAGCGCACGTGGACGACCACTCCGTGGTTTCGCGCGAACTCGACCGAGCGCATCATCAGCACGCGCGTCCCGGTCGCAGCCAGCTCGAGCATCTCCTCGTAGGAGATCTCGTGCAGCTTGCGGGCATCGGGGACGATGCGGGGATCGGCCGTGTACACCCCGTCCACGTCCGTGTAGATCTCGCAGGCGTCGGCGCCGAGGCCGGCCGCGAGCGCGACCGCGGTCGCGTCCGAGCCGCCGCGGCCGAGCGTCGTCACCTCGTCCTCGGTCGAGACGCCCTGGAAGCCCGCCACGATCGCGATGTTCCCCGCGCGGAGCTCGTCCAGGACCCTGCGCGCACGCACCTCGACGATCCGCGCCCGGCCGTGCGACGTGTCGGTGCGGATCCCCGCCTGGGAGCCCGTGAACGAGATCGCCCGGCGCCCGCGGTCGATGATGGCCATCGACAGCAGCGCCATGGAGATGCGCTCCCCCGCCGAGAGCAGCATGTCCAGCTCTCGCGGGTGCGGAGCCTTCGACACGTTCGCGGCGAGGTCGAGCAGCTCGTCGGTCGTGTCTCCCATCGCCGAGACGACCACGCACACCTCGTTGCCGGCATCCGCCGTCGCGACGACGCGCTCGGCGACGCGCGCGATCCGCTCGGGGCTGCCGACCGAGGTGCCCCCGTACTTCTGGACCACGAGTCCCACCGCGGAAAACCTAGCGCGTCCCGGCCAGTACGCTGTCCCCTCCCGTCTCAAGGAGGCGCCATGCGCGTCTGTCTGATGGTCGAAGGCCAGGAGAGCGTCACGTGGGAGCAGTGGCTCGCGCTCGCGCGAACCTGCGAGGACGCGGGTCTCGAGGGCCTCTTCCGCTCCGACCACTACGCGTCGGTCTTCGGCGTCCTCGACCGCGGCTCCCTCGACGCCTGGACCACGCTCGCCGGTCTCGCCGCCCGCACGGAGCGCATCCGGCTGGGGACGATGGTCTCGCCGGTGACGTTCCGACACCCGTCGCTCGTCTCCCGCGTCGTCGCCACCGTCGATCACATCTCCGGCGGGCGCGTCGAGCTGGGCCTCGGCGCGGGATGGTACGAGCTCGAGCACCGGGCGCACGGGTTCGGCTTCCACGACACGCGCACTCGCCTCGAGCGCCTCGCCGAGCAGCTCGAGATCGTCCGTCGCCAGTGGACGGAGGACGCCTTCACCTTCAGGGGCAAGCACTACGAGCTCGAGGACTGCCGGGCGCTCCCCAAGCCCGTCCAGGATCCGCACCCGAACCTGATCGTGGGCGGGAAGGCGACGCCGGGGACGGTCGCGCCGGCCGTTCGCTTCGCCGACGAGTACAACACCGTCTACGCGTCGCCCGCGGAGTGCACGCGCCGCCGGCGAGCGCTCGACGAGGCGTGCGGGGCCGCAGGCCGCGAGCCAGCCTCGCTGCCGCTCTCGCTCATGACCGGCTGCATCGTGGCCTCGGATCGCGGGACGCTCCTCGAGCGCACCCGCAGGGTCATGCGCACGATGGGCAGCGGGGGCGACCCCGAGGCGTTCCTGCGCGAGCAGGGCGCGCAATGGATCGCGGGCACGCCCGACGAGGCCGTCGACCAGCTGCTCGAGCGCCGGCGCGCCGGAATCGAGCGCGTGATGCTGCAGCACCTCGTGCCGGAGGATCTCGAGATGGTCGAGCTGCTCGGAGCCGAGGTCGCTCCCCGCCTCAGCTGAGGGCTCGATCGCGCTCCACACCCGGCTCCTCGGGGAGGAACTCGATCTCGAGCAACTCGATGCGCGGGCCCTCGGTCTCCATGACCTCGAAGCGCAGCCCGTCCCAGACCACCTCGTCTCCGGCCTCGGGCGCCCGGCCGAGCTCGCCGAAGACGAAGCCGGCAAGGGTGTGGTAGACCTCCTGCGGGAGCTCCTTCCCGAAGCGCTCGTTGAAGTCGTCGATGGGGTACGTCCCATCGATCTGGATCCTGCGCTCGTCGATCCGCTGGACGGAGTCGTCGGGCATGTCGTACTCGTCCTCGATCTCGCCGACGATCTCCTCGAGCAGGTCTTCGAGGGTGACGATTCCCTGCGTCGACCCGTACTCGTCGACGACGATGGCCATGTGCTGGTTCGTACGCCGGAACTCCGTCAGCAGGGGGCCGAGATCCTTCGTCTCGGGCACGAACGGAGCCGGGCGGAGGATCTTCTCGACGACGACGTTGTCGATGCCCTCCGCGTAGAGCGCGGAGAAGAGGTCGCGCACGTGGAGGATGCCGACGATGTCGTCGAGCGAGTCGCGGTACGCCGGGTAGCGCGTGTACGGCGAGTCGATGATCGCGGCAAGGCACTCGTGCGACGGCAAGTCGACGGACACGCCGACGACCTCCGGGCGCGGGACCATCACGTCGTGCGCCTCCTTGTCGGCGAAGTCGAAGACCTTGTAGATCATCTCTTCCTCGGCCTCCTCGATCACCCCTCCCTCCTCGGCCTCGGCGAGCATGGAGCGGAGCTCCTCCTCGGTGTGCGCGCCGACGCCGAGCGGAGCCGACCGCAGCCCGAAGAGCCGCAGGATGAGCGTCCCCGATCCCTGGACGAGCACGACGGCCGGATGGGCGATCCGCTGGAGGATCTCGAGAGCGGGCGCGAGGGCGCTCGCGATCCGCTCGGCCTTCTGCAGAGCGATCGCCTTCGGCACGAGCTCCCCGAGGACGAGCCCGAGGTAGGTGAGGATGGAGAAGGAGAGCAGGAACGAGAGCTCGTCGCTCAGGAACGGGGTGAAGAAGTGTGAGATCAGCGGCTCCCCGATGGCCCCGAGGAGGATCGAGAAGACGGTGATGCCGATCTGGACCGTGCTGATGAAGCGGGTCGGCTCCTCCCTGAGGCGCAGAGCGGTCGCCGCGCCCCGCACGCCGCGCTTCTGCATCTCGACCAGCTGTGAGCGCCGCGCCGTCACGAGCGCATACTCGGCGATCACGAACACGGCGTTCCCGAGCAGCAGCAGGAACACCAGGAAGATGCGAAGTCCGTCGCTCACGCCCCGACTCCCGGGGCGGATGTACTAGGCGGAAGGTCGCCGTCCAACTGTCGATCGAGTATAGAGCCGCCTGCGGCGGCGCTCGCGCGATCCAGGTCCACTCGCGCTTCTCCGAGTATAGCCAGGGCGGGCGACGAGCGGCGAACACATGTTCTATACTGCGTCCGTGCCGCGGCGGACGTACCTCGAGGACACCTGCAAGACGGCGCTGAACAGGGTGCCCGACGGAAGCCGCCTCCCGCTGCGCTGGACGGTGAATCCATACCGCGGGTGCGCGCACAGCTGCCACTACTGCTTTGCTCGCGCCTACCACGCATACCTCGACCTCGGCATCGGCGACGACTTCGCGTCGAAGATCGTCGTCAAGACGAACGTCGTCGACGTCCTGCGCCTGGAGCTCGCCGCGCCGCGCTGGATCGGCGAGACCGTGGCCATGGGGACGGCGACGGACCCCTACCAGCACTGCGAGGGACGCTACCGCCTGACGCGCGGCATCGTCGAGACCCTCGCCGATTTCGAGAATCCGCTCTCGATCCTGACGAAGTCCACGATGATCCTGCGGGACCTCGACGTCTTCAGGCGTCTCGACGCCGTCGCACCGCTCAGCGTGTCGATGAGCCTCGGGACGCTCGACGAGAGCGTCCGTCGCGTCGTGGAGCCCGGCACCCCGCCGGGGGCCAAGCGGCTCGACGTCCTCGCCCGCTTCGCCGACGCGGGCATCCGCACGGGCGTGCTCGTCGCGCCGATCCTCCCCGGGCTCACGGACGACGACGCGCACCTCGACGAGGTGCTGGCCGCCTGCGCGGCCGCAGGCGTGCGCTCGGCGACGCCGATCGTCCTGCACGTGCGCTCCTCGATTCGCGAGCACTTCATGCCGTGGCTCCGGCGCACGTACCCGTGGCTCTATCCCCGCTACGTCGAGCTCTACGGGACGCGCGCCTACGCGCCGCGCGGCTACCAGGATGACGTCGGCGCGCGCTTCGCACGCCTGCGCTTGCGCCACGGCCTCACCGCCGCAGGCGGAGGGCCCGAGCCGCGTGCGCGCCCGGCGCGCGGGCAGCTCGCGCTCGCGATCTGACGGTCCCAGCCGCCGTTTCCGGACGCTTGCTCCCGGGAGGGCCTAAAGCCCGAAGACCATGCCGCCGACAAGGGATGGTAGTCCCACCCGTACGAGGTATGGCACACGAGATCACCTGTCTGATCGCCGACGACCACGAGGTCGTGCGGGAGGGCCTGCGGCTCTCGCTCTCGCGCTCCGGACACATCCGCGTGATCGGAGAGGCGGGTGACGGCGAGAGCGCGGTCGCCCTCGCCGAGCGGCGCAAGCCCGACGTCGTGCTCATGGACATTCGCATGCCGGGCATGGACGGCCTCGAGGCGACGCGGGAGCTCCACGAGCGCGTCCCGGGCACGGCCGTCCTGCTCTTCACCGCCTTCGGCGAGCGCAGCCTCCTGTCGCGGGGCCTCGAGGCAGGGGCCAAGGGCTACCTCCTCAAGGAGGCGCCGAGCCAGACGCTCGTGCGCGCGATCGAGAAGCTGGCCGAGGGCGAAGGCTACGTCGACCCGGCGCTCATGCCGTCGTTCCTCAGCCGGGACGGCCACGACCTCCTCACCCCGCGCGAGCGCGAGATCCTGCAGCTGCTCGCCGACGGGATGTCCAACGCCGAGGTGGCGGCCAGGCTCTTCATCAGCCAGGAGACGGTCAAGAGCCACGTTCGTCACATCCTCGCCAAGCTCGAGGCGGACACCCGCACCCATGCGGTGGCGATCGCCCTCCGCGAGTCGATCATCGACTAGGGGCCTGATCTGCCTCGCGGCGGCCTCGGGAGCGGCGCTTGCCGCCGCCGTCGCGAGCATCCGCCATCGCCGGGTCGAGACACGTCGCACGCGCACGGCCGACGAGCGCGAGGCCGAGCGCGCATGGCTCTCGGCGCAAGTCATCACCGCCGAGCAGGAGGAGAGAAGGCGCCTCTCGCTCGGCCTGCACGACGGCCCTCTGCAGTCGCTCTCCGGCATCGCCCTGATGCACGACGCTGCCCTCAAGGCGCTGCACGCCGGCCGCGTCGAGGAGGCGGCCACGGTCCTCGAGGCGGCGCTCGACCGGGAGCGCGAGACGATCCAGACGCTGCGTGACCTGTCGTTCGCGCTCGAGCCGGTCGTCCTGCGCGACCGGGGCCTCTCCGCGGCCGTGGCCGCGCTGGCCGACCAGATCCGAACCGCACGCGGCATCGACGTCGACGTCGAGCTCGCAGCGACGACCGAGCTGGGCGAGAAGGCGCAGGTCGCCCTCTACCAGACGATCCGGGAGGCGCTCGACCAGGCCCTGCGCCGGCGGCCGGCGACGATCGCGGTGAGGGCCGAACGTCAGGCCGACGAGACCTTCGTCGTCACCGTCTCCGACGACGGCGTCGGCGAGCGCCGCCGGGGCAGCGTCGACGCGATCGGCGAGCGTGCCCGCACGCTCAACGGAAAGGTGACCGTCGTCTCCAGGAAGCCGCGCGGAACGCTCGTTCGCGTCCAGCTGCCCGGGTACGTCGCGGCGGTCTAGCCGATTGATTCCGAATGGCCCTCTGCGGCCGGTGAATCGCCTAGACTTCGGCCGCACGGGTGTGGCGGCGCGGCCGTCACGGATCGGCTGGAGGACACGAGGTGCACTACAGCTTGTGGGGAACCGGAACGTCGCCCGAGCACGAGAGCTTCGGGCGGGAGCTCGGAGCGGCGCTCGAGCGCGCCGGGTTCGTCGAGGCGCGCGACGCCACGGAAGCCGACCTCGTCATCAACCTCATCGACCCGCGCGATCCGAAGCCCTTCCGCCGGAAGGCTCGCGGAACGTTCGTCGCCGCCATCCACGAGCAGGCCGAGCGGCCGAACGACGTCCTGCAGCTGAACTACCCGCTCATGGTGCGAGCGCTGGCCAACATCATGATGTGCTACGTCCCCGGCGAGGGCGTCTGGTTCACGACCATGGAGCGCGGCCACTACGGCGTGGAGGCGCCCAACGGCGAGAGGGCGCTCGCCGACTCCGTCATCGAGCGGCTCGCCCCGCTGGCCGCGTCCCGGCTCGTGATCGACAACGAGTTCCGCACGGACCTCGAGCCCGAGCTCTGGGATGGGGACGAGATCACCGACGAGATCATCGAGGCCGGCCAGCGGCTGGGCGACCTCGATCTGCTTCCTGCGCCCTTCCCGATCGAGGACCTCCTCGACGAGCGCGAGATCCGCGCCGTCAAGCGCCTCTACGGGATCGGCGGCCTCTCGTACGGGAACCTGTCCGCGCGCAAGGACGGGCAGCGCTTCTGGATGAGCGCGAGCGGCGTCGACAAGTCCAAGCTCGAGCTCGTGGGACGCGACATCCTGCTCGTGTCGGACTACGACGAGGCGCAGGGTCGCATGATCCTGAGCGTCCCGAAGGACGTCGAGCCGCGTCGCGTCTCCGTCGACGCCATCGAGCACTGGATGATCTACCAGGCTCACCCGGACGTCGGCGCCATCCTCCACGTCCACGCCTGGATGGAGGGCATCGCCGCGACCGACGTGAACTACCCCTGCGGAACGGAAGAGCTCGCGCGGGCCGTCGCCGATCTCCTCGCGCGGGAGCCGGACCCGCAGCATGCCGTCATCGGGCTACGCAACCACGGCATCACCGCCACCGGCGAGAGCCTGCCGGAGATCCTCGACCGGATCGAGCCGAGGGTCTTGCGCCAGGTGCCGATGACCTGAGCGCCGCCGCGGCGCCGAAGCTCTGCGCGCTCTTGGGGACGCGGGTGGGGAGATTGCGCTTGAAGTGTGTTCGACACCGTTGCCAGGCCGCGCCGTCCTCGCTCGTGACGACGTCCAGGCCGAGTGACTCGCGGAAGCCGTCGCGGTTGACAGCGACGGCGTGGACGACGCGGGATCGGGGACGTCGTACACGTTCAGCAGAGGCTCGCTGTCGGCGGCGATCGTGCCCGAGACGACGAGCGTGTTCGTGGGCTGACCGTCAGGCCCGGGCTCCGGCTCGATCGAGACGT